>UROJ01000136.1 GCA_900549335.1 uncultured Collinsella sp. | reverse complement strand
GCGCCGGAACCATGATAAGAGATGGTATTGAGAACGAAACGATTAGCCATTGATAGCCTCCCATCGTGTGCGGGGCATCCATTACGCCCCACGCTATGAGTCCCATCCTAACGCTTTTGAAACAAAAAACGCGTGAGAACGTCAAACTATTTAAAGCGTTTCAACAGACGATGAAAAATATTGCGGCAAAGGGACAGCCCCTTTGCCGCATTCGGTTACTTTCGGCAGCCCTCTTTCCAAGCCTCGGCCGCAACCTTCCAGCGTAAGCGCAAGTCGCGCTCGCGGTCGATGAACATGATGGCAAACGCGACAAACAGCAGCAAGCTCGCCACGACGATGGCGTGCAGGCCCATGCGCTCAATACACCAGTTGCCCAACACGGCGCCAAACACAAAGGTAAAGATCACGCCAAAGTACAGCAGGCCGTTTTCCAAAAAGCCGCGCCTGTGGGTGATGATGTAATCGTCCACGTTTTGCAGCGCGTTGCGTAAGTTGCCGATGCACATGGTCGTAGCGATGCCGTGACCGTGGATCTTGCGGAAGCTCTCGACCTGCATGCCGCAGGCAAACGAGGTAAGGCAGTTGGCGAGCAGGTTGTAACCGCCACCGGGGATAAAGCTCACGCCCAGCAAGATGACGGCTTCAAAGAACACCGTCACCTGACGCCAGTGGATCACGCTGCCAAACCGCTCGTGCACCAGGTCGGCAAGCATAATGCCCACGGCAAACGACACCACGGGGAAGAAATAGCGCCCCGCCAGCGCCCAGTTGCCCTCCGAGATGCTCACGCCCACCAGCAAGATGTTGCCCGTCTGCGCGTTGGCGAAAACATGGTCGCGCCCAATGTACGAATACACGTCCATAAAGCCACCGGCGAGCGCCAAGATGATGCCCAGCTCAATAGACTCCGATATCTGTTTGGCACGCTGCATCGTCGTGCATCCTCCTTGTTGACGACTCTCTCGTGCGTTGGCGGAAATATAGCCGCCGTTCATACTGTAACCCATTGACAACATGGCGTGCGCGCGAGACGGCTCCTTCGACGCAGGGATACACAGTCTGGAAACAAACGGTGGGCGCGGCGACGCTCCCACTCACTAGTCCATGTACTCCCCCAGTCTTTTTAGCCCCGTCCCAAAAAGACTGGTTACAATTACGTGCAGCATACAGACACCGGGAGGGATCGTGGCAAAAAAGCCTCAGCACGCTCAGAACAACCAGCGCAGTCAGCAGGGCAAACAGGGCCAGCAGCAAAAGCGCGGCGGCAAGGAGCAGGCCACGGTCGCCCGCACCAAGCATTCCCAAGCGACGCCCGCCCGCCCCTGGCGCCCGGGCCGCGATAAATTCCTCCCCGTCAGCCGCGCCGACATGGATGCGCGCGGCTGGGACCAGTGCGACTTTGTCTACATCTGCGGCGACGCCTACGTGGACCATCCCAGCTTTGGCATGGCCATCGTCAGCCGCGTACTCGACGCGCACGGCTACAAGGTGGGCATCATCTGCCAGCCCGACTGGACCGACCCCGCCAGCATTACCGCGCTCGGCGAGCCTCGCCTAGGCTTTCTCGTCAGCGCCGGCAACATGGACTCCATGGTCAACCACTATTCGGTGACCAAGCACCGCCGCCACACTGACGCCTATACCCCCGGTGGCGAGGAGGGGCGCCGTCCCAATCGCGCCGTCACGGTCTACGGCAACCTCATCCGCCAGACGTTTAAGGACGCCCCCATCATTATCGGTGGCATCGAGGCAAGCCTGCGCCGCCTGGCCCACTACGACTACTGGCAGGACAAGCTTAAGCGTTCGGTACTGCTCGACTCGGGCGCCGACATTCTCATCTACGGCATGGGCGAGCACGCGATTGTCGAGATCGCCGACGCGCTCGACGCGGGGCTACCCGTCGACCAGATCACCTATATCAACGGTACCGTCTACCGCACGAGCTCGCTCGACGAGGTCTACGACTACGACCTGCTACCCAGCTGGGACGACCTTGCTGCCGACAAGCTCAACTACGCACGCAGCTTTAACGTGCAGCAGCAGAATATGGACCCCATCACCGGACATCGCCTGGTAGAGCCCTACCCCAACAGCATCTATGTGGTGCAGAACCCGCCATCGGCGACGCTCACCACCGACGAGATGGACGAGGTAGCCGAGCTCCCCTACGCACGCGACTGGCATCCCGACTACGACGCGGCAGGCGGCGTGCCGGCCTTTGCCGAGATTAAGTTTTCCATTAGCTCCAACCGCGGCTGCTTTGGCGAGTGCTCGTTTTGCGCCCTCACCTTCCACCAGGGCCGCGTGCTGCAGATGCGCAGCCACGACTCGATCGTGCGCGAGGCCGAGCTGCTCACGCGCGATCCCGAGTTTAAGGGCTACATCAACGACGTGGGCGGACCGACGGCTAACTTTAGCCGCCCGGCCTGCGACAAGCAGCTCAAGCACGGCGTGTGCAAGAACAAGCGCTGCCTGTGGCCGAGTGTGTGCAAGAACATGGTGGTCGACGAGAGCGGCTACACGCAGTTGCTGCGCGACCTGCGCCAGCTGCCGGGCGTCAAGAAGGTCTTCGTCCGCAGCGGCATCCGCTTTGACTACACCATGGCCGACGCCTCGGACGAGTTTTTGCGCGAGCTGCTGGAGCACCATGTCTCGGGCCAGCTGCGCGTAGCGCCCGAGCACGTGAGCGACGCGGTACTGTCCGTGATGGGCAAGCCGAGCCGAGCTGTCTACGACGCATTCTGCCGTAAATTTGAACGCTTGAATCGCGAATACGGACTCAAGCAGTACGTGGTGCCGTATCTGATCTCGAGCCATCCCGGATCGACGATGAAGGAAGCCGTGGACCTTGCCGAGGCCGTGCGCGACATGGGCTACATGCCCGAGCAGGTGCAGGACTTCTACCCCACACCGTCCACTATGTCGACCTGCATGTACTACACCGGCGTGGATCCGCGCACCATGGAGCCGATCTATGTGGCGCGCGACCCGCATGAGAAGGCCATGCAGCGCGCGCTCATCCAGTATCGCAAGCCCGAGAACTACAAGCTGGTGCGCGAGGCGCTAGAGAAGGCCGGGCGTCGTGATCTGATCGGCTATACCAAGCATTGCCTGATTCGCCCCGTGCCGTCACGCCCGGGCGAGACGTCTGCCGGCGGTGGGCATGGCACCGGCAAGAAGGGCGGCAAGGCCCACGGTGGCGCCGCCGGCAAGGGGCCCAAGGGCAGCAAGGGTCACGGCGGTATGTCCCGCGCGCAGAACACTGCCGGTCGCAATCGCGCGGCACAGGGGCGTCAGGGCGCCAACGGAGGCGGCAGACGCAACTAGCGCGGCGAGGCGGCATGCCGCCGTTGGCGACACGACACGCCCCACCAATAAAATGCCGCTCGCTGGGGCGTCGCAGAACGATTCCCCGGCGAGCGGCCGATTAATATTGTCTATCTCAAAACGTCGTTACTTTTTGTCGAAACGACCATAGAGCGCAAACGAGAGCGCCGCAGAGATAACCCAAGTCAAAGCGATGCAGACGACAATCATGATCAGGTTCATGGGATTGCCGCTTGGATCGGCATAAACGGGCAACGAGGTAATGCCGGGCATAACAAAGCCGAAGCACTTTGCGCCGAGAACAACGGTAAGCGCACCGCCAATGCCATCCGCAATCATCGCAGCGATAAGCGGAGTCCTGTTAGGAACCTGAACGGTAAACAAGGCGGGCTCGGAAATTCCCATAAATGCTGAGAAGGCGCACGTCATTGCAGCGGACTTGAGCTTTTCGTCGGTCATGCGCAGGGCTGCACCAAAAGACGCACCGCTTTCGGCGAGGTTATGGCAGAAAGAGATCGGGAGCAGATAGTCATACCCAAGCGTTGCGATATTGGAAATCTGGATAGGGCTCGTTGACTGATGCATGCCGAAGAGCACGATAAGCGGCATAAAGAAGCCCAGCAGAAAACCGGCAACGGGGCCTAACGTCGAGAATAGCCAAACGATACCGTTGGCAAGACCAAGACCGCACCAGGCACCAATCGGAGCGAGCACAAACAGGTTGACGGGAATCACGATAGCAAGGGAGAGCGCCGGAACGACAACGAGCTTAAAAAGATCCGGCACGACTTTGTCGATTGCACGATATACAAAAGACAAGCCAATGACGCCAAAGATAACCGGGAACACGGAATCGGCGTAGCTAAAAATCGGCACCGCAAAACCGAACAGCGCAAGGGGCGTCTCGCCCGTACCGACAGCGTTGACAATGGTCGGGTACATCAGCGATCCGGCAACACAAAGCGCAAGCGAACGGTTGACCCGGAACTTATCAGCTGTAGACATTGCCAGCAAAAACGGCAAGAAGTAGAACGGGATATCCGAAATCATATTGAATATCGCAAAGTCGCCGGCACCCGTGTCGATTCCAAAAGCCGCGATAGCAGCCAGGATGCCCTTTACGATGCCTCCCGCCACCAGTGCGGGAATGATAGCGGAAAAGATGCCGGTGATGATATCGAATACGCGAGCCGAACCTTTTTGGAGCTCAGGCTGCTCGGCGTCGGCGGAGACCTCGCCACCCATCCTGTCACCTAGCATGGGCTCCAATTCGTCATATACCGACCCCACGCTGGCGCCGATGATAACTTGCCACTGTCCGTCTTTAACC
>UROJ01000135.1 GCA_900549335.1 uncultured Collinsella sp. | reverse complement strand
GACCCGATATCATCTGAAAGCCTGGCAAACATCGTGGGGTCAAACGTCTCCGTAATCGACGGCGCCACTGTATGAAAACGGGCACGGCCACATCCCGAAACGCGCTTTGCCTGCGAAAGCGCGAACGTCAAAAAAGACACCGTGCGAAACGCATCGCTATGCGCAAGGCACGCCCCAAAGAGGGCGCGATCAAACAGCACGCCAGAGGACTGCCGGATTAAACCACAGGAAACCAATAGGGTCAGGCAAGCCGCCTGGTCCTCATCTTCAGAAACGGATGTCGCATCCAAAACTCGGGAATGACGCTCGCGGTGAACATCGTAGCGATCGAGCGAAACAGAGGGAAACACGATGTCAGCCGAAGCGTCGCAGGAGATTTCGACCATCTGCGAAAGGGACTGCGGCGCAAACCACTCATTGGCATTCATCGCAATGATCTGGGAGCCACGCGAAGCCGCAAAGCCGGCACGCAGGCAGGCGCCAGGCGCTGGGTCCTCAACATCAATCAAATCAATATGAATGTCTCTACCGGCAGCAACTTCGAGCGAATGACGCACACCAGCTACCACGTCGCGGCAAACGACGACAATTTGCAAATCGTAGAGGTCTTGGTTCTGGATGCTCTCGAGAGCGCGCATCGTATAACTGGGCGAACCCTCAACAATCAGGATCACCGAAAGTCGCGGATGCGAACCACGTCGAACCAAGTTTTCCGTCCTCTCGACAGCCATTAACAAACTGTCGTTCATGGTACACCCCGTCATTTAATGCGGATGGTCGCCCGTCGCGATGCACGTCAAGAACAGATGTTGCACACGCCCCGCCCACAGGCGCCGCGCACAAAGATCGCCGTCAGGCAGCCACTTCCCTAATCGAGCACCACAAGCTCGGTGGGGTCGTAGTCCACACCCATAAAGGTAAGACCGCATGCGGGCGCCGTGGGACCAGCAGCGGAGCGATCGCAGGCATCAATTACCTCGCGCATCCACTCGGGATCACGGCGATGCATGCCGATCTCGACGAGGGTGCCCACAATGGTTCGCACCATCGAATGTAAAAACGCGTTGCCCTCAATGGTAAACGTGAGGATGTCCTCGCCAAAGGCGACCTCATGACCAAACTCGGCACGCATTACGCAGCGGTGCGTAGGTTTGCCCACGGCAGAGGCGACCTTGCAAAAGCTCTTAAAGTCCTGCTCGCCCAAAAGCGCAGGGCAGGCGGCCGCCATCGCATCGACGTCGAGGGGATAGCGATGCCACCACACGGCACCGCGTGACAGCACGGGCCGCGCATCACGGTCGGCAATGCGATAGGTGTAAGTGCGAGAGCGCGCGTCAAAACGTGCAGAAAAGCCCTTACGGGCCTTGTAGACCTCGTTTATGGCGATATCTTTGGGAAGGAGGGCATCCATAGCCCGCAGCCACCTACGGCGCGTACAGGCGAGCTCAGCGTCCGTTACGGGCACGCTGATGTACTGAGCCACGGCATGCACGCCGGCATCGGTACGCCCCGCGCACGTCAGATCGATCGGGCGGCGAAGCAGCGTCTCGATGGCTCGACGTAGCTCACCCGCAACCGTCGTCTGTCCCGGCTGCTCGGCAAATCCGCTATACGATGAGCCATCATAGGCCACGCGAAATACGAGCGTGGCGTCAAGCTCGGAAATCGAATTGAAATCAGACGGCGCAGTCATGGGCGCTCCCAACAAACAAGCAACGGTATCGCGACAAAAAAAGAGGGGTACGCGAACGTACCCCTCGAATATAGCCTATGCAGACGGAATGTCTACTCAGCGGTCTCCTCAGCAGGAGCCTCCTCGGCAGCGGTCTCCTGGACAGCCTCGACCTTCTTGGGAGCAGCGGCCTTCTTGGGGGCCGGAGCAGCCTTCTTGGCCTTAGGCGTGCAAGGCTCGGTGACGAGCTCCATGATAACGATGGGAGCGTTGTCGCCCTTGCGGTTACCGAGCTTCATGATGCGGGTGTAACCGCCGTTGCGGTCCTGCCACATGCCCTGGGCAGCCTTGTCGAAGATCTCGGCAACGAGCTGCTTATCGCCGAGCTTGGCGATGGCCAGACGACGAGAGTGCAGGTCGCCCTTCTTGGCCCAGGTGATGATCGGATCGACGACCGAACGCAGCGCCTTAGCGCGGGTCTCGGTGGTCTTGATGCGGTCGTTCTCGAAGAGGGCCTTGGCCAGGCTCTTCTTCATGGCCTTGGTGTGGCTCGCATCGGTGCCGAGCTTCAGGCCCTTCTTAACGTTGTGACGCATGGTCTAGTTTCTCCTCAAATATGCGAAGCATTAAGCCTTCAGGCTCAGGCCCATGGACTCAAGCTTGTCCTTCACTTCCTCGATCGACTTAACACCGAAGTTACGGATGTTAAGCAGATCGTTCTCCGAGAACTCAACGAGCTGACGGACCGAGTGAATGCTGGCGCGCTTAAGGCAGTTGTAGGAACGGACGGAAAGGTCCAGATCCTCGATCTGCTTGTCCAGCTCGGCGTTGTCGTTGGTGACCTCGGGAGCGAAGATCGAAGCCTCCTCCTCGACCTCGGGGGTCTCGGCAAGGTTCATAAAGGCAGCCATATGCTGGTTGATGATATTGGCAGCCTGGACCACGGCGTCGCGCGGAGCGATGGAGCCGTTGGTCTCGATCTCGAGGACAAGGCGGTCGTAGTCGGTGTGCTGACCGACACGGCAAGCCTCAACGAGCTTGGCGCAACGGGACACCGGCGAGTACAGCGAGTCGACGTGGATCACACCGATGGGATCGTTGTCGCGCTTGTTAGCCTCGCCAGAGACATAGCCGCGGCCATAGCCGATGCGCATGCTCATGGTGAGATGGCCACCCTCGGTAAGCGTAGCGATGTGCTGCTCGGGGTTGACCAGCTCAAACTCGGACGGAATAAAGAAGTCCGCACCGGTGACCTCGCAGGGGCCGTCAACAGAAATGGTGGCGGTCGCCTCGTCGGTCGTGCCGAGAGCCCTGAAGACAAGACCCTTGACATTCAGGACGATGTCGGTGACATCCTCGACCATGTTAGGGATGGTCATGAACTCGTGCTGTGCACCATCGATCTGAATAGCCTCGACGGCGGCACCCTCGAGCGAGGACAGAAGTACGCGACGAAGGGAGTTACCCAGCGTATCGCCGTAGCCACGCTCGAGCGGCTCGACGGAGACACGAGCAGACGTCTCGTTGATCTCTTCGACCTGAACCTGAGGCCTAATGAATTCTGACATGTATTACCTCCAGCCTCAGCAGCCCGGATGGACTACTTAGAGTAGAGCTCGACGATGAGCTGCTCGTTGATATCACCGCTGATCTGCTCACGCGTCGGCAGAGCGAGCACGTTACCAGACAGCTTCTCGATATCGACCTCGAGCCAGCCAGGGACCTCAAAGCGCTCGGAGGAAATCAGGGCCTCCTTGATGGGGAGGAGGTCACGGAACTTCTCGCCGACAGCGACGACGTCGCCGGCCTTGACGCGGTAGGACGGGATGTCCACGCGCTTGCCGTTCACGGTGAAGTGACCGTGACGGACGGACTGACGAGCCTCTTTGCGGGTGCGGGCGAAGCCAAGACGGAAGACGACGTTGTCGAGGCGAGACTCAAGGATGATCATGAGGTTCTCACCGGTGACGCCGTTCATCTTACGGGCCTTGTTGAAGTAGCCGTGGAACTGCTTCTCCAGAACGCCATAGATGAACTTGACCTTCTGCTTCTCGCGCAGCTGCATGCCGTACTCAGATTCCTTGCGACGGCGCTTGGGCTGACGGATAGATTCCTTCTTGCTGCTGTAACCGAGCTCAGCGGGATCGATCCCGAGCTGACGGCAGCGCTTAAGAACAGGAGTCCTGTCGATTGCCATATTGATACGATCCTTTCAGTTACACGCGGCGACGCTTCTTGGGGCGGCAGCCGTTGTGCGGGATGGGGGTCTTGTCCTGGATGCTCGAGACCTCGAGGCCAGCAGCCTGGAGGGAGCGGATGGCGGTCTCACGACCGGAGCCGGGGCCCTTGACGAAGACGGAAACCTTCTTCATACCGTGCTCCATGGCCTGCTTGGCAGCAGCCTCGGCAGCCATCTGGGCAGCGAACGGCGTGGACTTACGGGAGCCCTTGAAGCCCACCTGGCCAGCCGACTTCCAGGAAATGACGTTGCCCTGGGGATCGGTGATCGAAACGATCGTGTTGTTGAACGTAGAACGAATGTGAGCCTGGCCCACGGAAATGTTCTTACGGTCCGCGCGCTTCAGACGGGCAGCGCGAACGTTCTTCTTAGCAGTAGCCATCTATCTAGCGCTCCTTATTTCTTCTTCTTAGCACCGATCTGACGCTTCGGGCCCTTGCGGGTACGAGCGTTAGTGTGGGTGCGCTGGCCGCGGACCGGGAGGCCCTTGCGGTGACGAAGGCCGCGGTTGCAGCCGATGTCCATAAGGCGCTTGACGTTCTGGTTGCGCTCACGGCGGAGGTCGCCCTCAACCATGATCTGGTTCTTATCGATATAATCGCGGATGGCGTTAACCTCATCCTCGGTGAGGTCCTTAACGCGCGTATCCACGTTAACGTTGCACTCGACGCAGATCTTCGTCGCAGTGGTGCGGCCGATGCCGTAAATGTAGGTCAGACCGATCTCAACGCGCTTCTCACGCGGGAGGTCGACACCATTAATAC
>UROJ01000134.1 GCA_900549335.1 uncultured Collinsella sp. | reverse complement strand
ATGGATAACTTGATGCTTACAGGCGACGGAAAGGAATCGTTGCATGGATCAGGACAAGACAACCGTGATGGGCGGCTACGGTTCCGCGCAGGCTGGCGATAGCGCCGATGCGACCCGCGTTGTTCCCAACCCCGGTTATACCGACCCCGCCGCGACGCAGCCTTCTGCCGAGCCCACCCGGGTTATGGGCTATGGCGACACGGCGCAGGATTCTTACGCTGCATCTTCGCAAGGCCCCTATGGCAACGCAGCTCCGGACCCGTTTGATTACGCGCCGCAGGATTCTTATGCCGCCTCGACGCCGAATCCCTATGATGACCTGCCACAGAATCCCATTCCGCAGCCTCAGCAGACGACGTATATGCCTCGCACGGCGCAGCCTCGCTACGAGTCACGCGAGCCGTATCGCGAGTACCCCAAGTCGATTCCGCAATATGGCGAGGACGAGGAGAAGAAGCCGTCGCGTTCGTCGAGCGTGATCAAGAAGATCCTCATCGTGCTGGCGATCTTCTTTGCGCTGTCGGTTGTGTTTGCCATCGTGTCGGGCATGCTCAACAAACGAGGGAGTTCAACGGCCGATACCGCTGCCGAGCAAACCGAGTCCGCCCCGTCCGGCACCGTCGATCTGAGCGATATCCCGGGGCAGTACTGGTCCAACGCCAAGAAGATCCTCAAGTCGCGCGGCGCCGATCTTTCGAATGCCGTGGTCCTGACTGATGATGGCTCAACGCCCGTCGTCGATGCCAACTGGGTCGTTACTTCTGCCTACTATAACGACAACGGCAACCTCGAAATTCAACTCACGCACAAGAACAGCTCGGGCAACTCGTCCGACGGCCAAAGCGGTACCGACAGTTCGAGCTCCAATACGCTGGAGGACTTGAGCAACAAGGCACAGGAGTTGGGAGACAAGGCGCAAGAGCTGGGCGACACGGCACAAAACCTGGGCGATACCGCGCAGAACTTGGGCGGCATGGCGACGGATGCCTGGAACGCCCTGCAAAACGGCATCTCGGGCGCGCAGGGAAACTAGCGGACGAGCGGAGCGGGGCTACAGCTGCTCGGCCGGACGCTCGGGCGAGCTAAAGCCCGAATCAAACGTGACGACGCATGAGACGTCGGGCCGGCGCTCGTGCACGATGCGCGTGACGAGCTCCAGCAGCTCCTCGTCGGATATGTCAAAGCCGTCGGGACGCACCAGGTCAAACGAAACGAACCCGTCGTGCTCGTGCAGGTCGTGGATGGAGAGCGCGGGATCGATCTGCATGACGCCGCGCTTGACCCAGCCGCGCAGGTCGTCGCCAGTGGTGGCGATGGGGTCGCAGTGCAGCGTGATATCGATGCCCATCTGGCGCTTGATGTCGTGCTCGATGGTGTCCAGAATCTCGTGGTGCTCAAATGCGTCGCCCTCGCCGGGCATCTCCACGTGGGCGCTGGCAAACTGACGACCGGGGCCGTAGTCGTGCACCATCAGGTCGTGTGTGCCCAAAACCTGCGGATAGGACATGATCTTGTCGCGGATTGCCTGGACGAGCTTGGGGTCGGGCGCTTGCCCCAGCAACGGGCTGATGGCGTCGCGCACTAGGCCCATGCCGCTGATGCAGATGAAGATGCCCACACCCAGGCCTGCCCAGCCGTCGAGGTCAAAGCCTGTCGTCTGCGAAATAAGCGCCGCCACCAAGACCGAGCCCGAGGTGATGACGTCGTTTTTGGAGTCCTGTGCCGTGGCGATGAGCGTCTCCGAGTCGATGCGGTCGCCCAGCGTGCGGTTGAACGCTGCCATCCAGAGCTTAACGAGCATGGACAGAACAAGGGCGGCCATGGAGAGCGCCGAATACACGGTGGGGGAAGGCTTGATGATCTTAGTGACCGACTCGAGGATCAGATTGATGCCGACGGCGCAAACCAGGACGGCGACGAACAGGCCGGCTAGGTACTCATAGCGACCGTGGCCATAGGGGTGGCCTTCGTCTGCCGGGCGGCTGGCAAGGCGGAACCCGAGCAGGCTCACGATGTTGCTCGAGGCATCGGAGAGGTTGTTGAAAGCGTCGGCGATGAGGGAGACGGAGCCGGCGAGCAGGCCCGCGATGCCCTTGGCCAGGCACAGGGTGATGTTGAGGCCAATGCAGACGAGGCTTGCGGAAAAGCCCGCGTTGGTGCGGCAAGATGCATCGACCGGCTCGCTCTCGCTGCCGGGAACAAGCGTATGTACCAGCCGATTTACAAATAGCATAGCGGTCGTCCTCACAATCATGTTTAAGGGGATAGTGTAGCTCGCGCGGGGGCGCCGTGCACCGATGCTCAGAAAATGCAGCAATAGTCTGCCGGTGCTAACGAGCGAGCCTTCTCGTCTGCCTGGGTGGTCCATTTTGGGCCACATGGGTATGGGCATGTGCCTGCTTGCTCGACATACTTAATGTCGACAGCCCCTGTGCAAAGGAGGACGTTTCCATGGACGAGATGTTTGCCATTAAATGTCAAAACTGCGGCGGCCCTATGTACTCGCACCAGGCTAAGCGCAGCTTTGAGTGCGCCTATTGCGGCACGGTCGTTCCGTGGCAGGCGGACGTCGGAGAGCCCAAGAGCGCCCTGGGCATTCGCCATACGCCGCTGACGGTGGTGGATGGACTGCTCAAGCTCACGCATGTGTCGCAACTCGAGCGCCCGGAGGACCCGGACTGGTATTTCTTCAATTCGCACTGGCGCAATCAGTCGGTCCTGGAACATCTGCTGTGGGAGGATCGCGGCACGGCGCAGGAGTTCCAAGAGGCCACGCATGTGAGTATTCCTTGCCCCTTCTGTGGTGCGTCCTTTGAGGGCGAGTCGACCCAGCGCGTGTTTGAGTGCCCGTCCTGCGGCAACAAGATCGGCATTGCCGACCTGCTCAAGCCGGGGACGTTTAGCAAGCGTCTGACCATGGGCGTGGGTGCGGAGTATGTGCCGGATCAGGGTATTCCCTGCGAAATCTCGCCGCAGCAGGCACGTGCCAACGCGCTGCAGCTGGTGCGCCAGTACCCGGATGCCTTTGCCGGGCACGACGTGGAAGATGCGATCCAAAACGACATGATGCTCTTCTATTTCCCCATGGCGCTGGCGGACCTGCGCATGATGGCGAGCTTCCCGGGCAAGGGCCTGAGCAAGGAAACCCTGGTGTACTACGAGGTGCTCGACTGGGCATACCCCAGGGCAAACTACCTGGACGTTCGCCTCATGGGCATTTTGGAGCCGTGGGACTTTGCCAAGGTCGGTCCGTTCGATCCCGCCATGCAGGAAGGCGACTTCCGCGTCGTCTCCGTCGATGCATCTACCAAGGACCAGGTGGTCATTGATAAGTTGGCGCTCGACGTTGCGGGCAACGATGCCGAGGCCGTACTGGGGCTCAATAAAAAGAGCATCCGAACCTGGGCGCGCAAGGCCTGCAAGCATAAGGATGGCCTGGTGATGGTGCCGGTCTACTTTGTCGATCGTCCGGCGACGGACAGCCGCGATGGCGAGCAGGTGCGCATTGCCGTAAACGGACAGACGGGCCGCGCGGCCGCGGCGGTGTTTAGCGACAAGCGCGAAACGCATATCGTGGCACCGCTCAACCCGAGCCTGCATCTGTCCGGTGAGAGCACCGTGCATGCCACGCCCATCGAGGTCAAATACGTTAAGTCGCCGTTTCTGTACCAGATCGTGCGCCGTGGAGGCGGCGAGCAACCGCGCCAGGTTGCAGCGGTTGCCGAGGGTTCCTACCGAGAGGAGAAGCCCAAACGCAAGGGCTTGTTCGCTGCGATCTTTGGGAAGTAGGGAAGCGCAGCATGGGACGGCTCGCAGGCATGCGGGCTGCCGTCCGGTAGTTTGGCAGGGGGTAGATGTAAATAAACGGTGGAGCGGCTGCAAAAGAGCCGCCTCGCTGGGCAAAATCAGGTTGTGCCGCGGAACCCGCTCCTCAGTTAGTCACACTTCGGAAGCGCGGGCAACGCAGACGCAAGTGTCTTAAGGGCCGGCTGCAACCGGCCCTTTTCTGTGGCAGCCAATGGGCCCACATCAGACGAAGGTCGCGTTTTTGCCTGTCAGGTCACGCTCGCCAGCCACGGCTAGAATGTCGTTGCCGGCGTCCATGACCGGTATTGTTTCGTAGCGTGCGCCTCAACCGCGGGTGCGCCTGCGACGGCTGCGGTGGTTTCGGTCGCAACGTGCTGCTACCCTTGCGTTTCGCCATTAGTCGCTTCGTTGATGGCGCGGTACTCGGCACTCAGCTCGCGCGCCAGCTCTTCCTTGCTTGGAAGATACGGCAGGTATTTGGCGGTAAACACTTGGTCGTTGTCTTCGGGCAGCGTGTACTCGACGATCGAATCGCTTTTGTCCGCGCAGAGCACGATGCCTATGGGCGGATTGTCGCCTTCGTTCATGAGCTCACGCGTGTAGTAGTTCACATACATTTGCATCTGGCCCAGGTCCTGATGCGTAAGGTCATCGGTCTTAAGGTCGATGAGCACGAAGCAGCGCATCAGATAGTTGTAAAAAACAAGGTCAATATAGAAATGGCGTCCATCAAAGGTGATGCGCTTTTGGCGCGCCTCGAAAGCGAAGCCACGGCCAAGCTCCAGCAGGAACTTCTGAAGATGCGTGATGAGCGCCTGCTCTAGATCGCTCTCGCGAAACGTAGCATCGTCCGAGAAACCTAAAAACTCCAGTACATATGGGTCGCGGATGAT
>UROJ01000133.1 GCA_900549335.1 uncultured Collinsella sp. | reverse complement strand
TGGAGAGGGTCGCTTGCGGCCCTCTTTATTGCTATGGGGTGCGTCAGTAAGAAGGAGATGACGGTGGATCTCAATAGGCTGATTCTGGGCAAGAGCTACAACTCTACCAAGGTCTTTCGTACCGCTCAGCATGTGGTTCAAGCCATCTTGCTCGGTATTGTCGTTCCGCTGCTTATCCTGCTGCTCATCTGGGATCTAACCGATAATCCCAATCCCGTTCCGGCCGTTGTCGTCATTGCCGGCTTGGTCATGCTGTGCTTCTTCTTCTCGTATGTCTTTGTCGTTCCCGACGACCTCACATCGAGCGCTACCGACCGCACGCTCGCCATCGCGTCGAAAATATTCGCCTACACGTCGCGCGGCCTTACGCCCGAAGCTGCCCTGGGCGCCTCTAAGATCATCCTGTCCGAAACTATCGCCTCTGCCATCTGCTTTACCGACGGCAAGCAGGTGTTGGCAAGCTGGGGCGAGGACTCGGCAAAATGCCCCGCGGGCACCCCGGTGGTGCTGCGGACTACGCTCAACGTGATCAACAGCGGTGAGCAAAGCGTGTTCTCGCGCGATGCCTCGACCGAGACGGGTGGCTACTTTCCGCGCCTGCGCGCCGGTATTGTCGCACCGCTTACCGTGCGCGGGCATTGCGTGGGCACGCTCGAGCTGTATTATCCCCGTCTGAGCAGCATCGATATGCGCCAGACGGCGCTTGCCTCGGGCTTTGCCGACCTCATTTCCACGCAGCTTGCGAGCTTTGAGCTCGAGCGCCAGGACGAGCTTACGGCCCGTGTGGAGCTGCGCGCCTTGCAATCGCAGGTCGATCCTCATTTTCTATTCAATACCATTAGCACGATCGTGTCGCTTGTGCGAACCGAGCCCGACAAGGCGCGATCGCTGCTGATCGACTTCTCCAACTACTATCGTCAGACGCTTTCTGATTCCGATACGCTCACCACGCTCGAGCACGAGGTGGAACAGGGTACTCGCTATATCAAACTTATGCAGGCTCGTTATGGTGACGGCCGTCTGCGCGTCTCGGTCGATATCGACTTTGAGGTGCGCGATTGCATGGTGCCGCCGTTTATCTTGCAGCCGTTGCTCGAAAACTGCATCAAGCACGCGCAGCGCGAGACCGAGCCGCTTTCTATTCGTGTTAGGGCTTTCGAGACCGATGACGGTTTGGAGATCATCGTCGAGGACGATGGCATCGGTATGAGCGAAGAGGTCTGCGCGCATCTGTTTGAGCAACATCGCCGAGAGGAGCCCGAGAGCATTACCGCTGACGGCTCCGTCAAGCGAGGTTGCGGCCTGGCGCTCTTCAACGTGCTTCAGCGCATCCATTTCTTTTACGGAGAAGATTCCGGCATGCGCGTGAAGTCCCAGGAGGGCGTGGGAACGCAGGTCATCGTCGAGCTGAACGGCGAGCCGCATGAGCCCGCGCCGTTGACGGCGTAGCACGCGGTTGGATTGAGAGAAAAAGAGGGGAAGCACATATGTCCGAAGGCTGGAACATCTTGGTGGTTGATGACGAGCCTCCCATTAGGGCTGAGCTACGCTATCTGTTGGAAAAGGATATGCGTGTGGGTCAGATTGCCGAGGCGGGCAATGTCACCGAAGCCGTGGAGTCGATTCTGTCGAATAAGCCCGACGTGCTGTTTTTAGACATTACCATGCCCGGTCGCTCGGGAATTGAGCTTGCCGAGACGCTGCAGAACCTAAAGACGCCGCCGGTGGTTGTGTTTGTGACGGCGTTTGCCGAGTTTGCCGCCGATGCGTATAACCTCGATGCGGTCGACTATGTCGTCAAGCCGGTCGAGGACGCACGCCTGTCAAAGGCACTCGACAAGATTGAGGCAGCCTTGGGTGCCCGTCGTGTTATCCACGCTCCGCGCCAGCCTTTGCGTCTGACGGTGGACCGCGGGGGCAAAAAGGTGTTCATTCCCGCCGCAGACGTCTGCTACTTTGAGGCGCGCGCCGATTTTTGCAATGCCATCTGCGCCGAGGGAACGTACCTGATCAATGAGTCGATCTCTTCGCTCGAGCGTCGCTTGGTCTCCGAGGGCTTTATTCGCGTTCATCGCAGCTATCTGGTCAATTTGGAAGACGTGCACAATGTTGAGATCGGTTCCACGGGTCTTATGGAGCTCAGGCTCGACCACGTGAACTCGACGGTGCCGGTGTCCCGTCGTCGTGCCGCCGAGGTCAAGTCGCACCTGGGGCTTGCGTAAGAGGCTTGCGTGCCGTCGTTTACCATCGCAGGTTTGGCATGGGCGCGCGGTGGGCATAATGGGTGGCATCGAATGAAATCGAAAGGATCATTATGCCCGCGCTTATCACCCATCATCTGTTTGGCGAGGAAAGCATCGACCGTCTTCCGCAGGGCGTCATCGCGTCCGATGAAGAGCGCATTGCCTTTATCTTGGGCAACCAAGGCCCCGACCCGTTCTTCTTTCACATTCTGACACCGCGTGTTTCCGACTGCACGCTGCTGGCACAGGTCATGCATCGGTCGCGCATGTCTCGTCAGTTTGCGTGCCTGCGCGACGGCGTGTCACATCTGCTGCCGCGCGACGCCAGCTTGGGTCGCGCCTTTGCGCTGGGCCTACTGTCTCATTACGTGCTCGACCGCAACGCCCATCCCTTTGTCTATGAGCAGCAGTTTGGCATCGTGGAGTCCGATTCAGAGCTTGAGGATTCGAGCAGTCAGGTCCATGCCGTGATCGAGAGCGACCTGGATGTACTGATGCTGCAGCTTAAACGCGATGGCGCTACGGTCGACGATTACCCGCCGGCGGGCGAGATCGTCACCACCGATCGCATCAATCGCGTGGCCGGCGTGCTGATGAGCTATGTTGCCGGACGCGTGTACGGCATTGACATTCCGGCGGGGGAGTACGGTGCTGCCGTTGCCAATATGCAGCGACTTTACCGCGCGATTGAGCCGGCCGGCTCCGCAAAGACGCGCGCGATCTCGCTGGTTGAGGGCTTGGTGCACGACTACTCGCTGCTCGACGGCCTTGCCCATCGCGTGACGACGGAGCTGCCCGAGCGCACCGGTAACCTGGGCCATCTGACATGGAAGAATCCCTTTACCGACGAGGTCTCGAACGAGAGTTTCCCCGAGGTCTTTGATCGCGCGCTGGTCGATTACGAGTGCACGGTCGCACGTTTTATCGAGACCGGTGACATGGATGCCGTGACCAGTCACGTCAACTACAGCGGTCGCGTGCTCGAAGCCGATGAGGAGTTCGACCGCGAGGAATAGGGCCCGTGCGTGCCCCTTTGCCGAATCCTTACCGGCGGTTCTGGACAATTGGGGTACGATGAACTAACTGCATATCGGGCGAATACGAAGGGTCCCTGTCCATGAAATACACCAAGCTCGAGCGTAACTGGGTTATGTATGATGTGGGCAATTCGGCCCTTGTGCTGCTCAATACCTCGGTGGTGCCCATTTACTTTAACGCCATCAATACCGGCGCTTCCTCGGCCGACCTGGTGGTCGCCTGGGGCAATGCGCAGACGATCGCCTCGCTGGTCATTGCCATGCTCATGCCCATTCTGGGCGCGCTTGCTGACTACGCAGGCAACAAGATCAAGTTCTTCTTGGGCTTCTTCCTCACGGGCCTGGTGCTTTGCCTGGCGCAGGCTATCCCAATGTCCGCCATGGCATTTTTGACCGTGTACGTGCTGTGCACCATCGGCCTTAACTCTTCTATGACGTTCTACGACGCCATGCTGCCCGACATTACGACCGACGAGCGCATGGACGCCGTGTCCAGCTCGGGCTATGCCTGGGGCTATATCGGTTCCACCGTGCCGTTCGTCATCTGCCTGGCGCTCATCATGGGTGGCCCCGCTCTTGGCGTCCCCACCATGCTGGCAACGCGTCTGTCGTTTATCATCACTGGTGCCTGGTGGCTCATCTTTACCCTGCCGCTCATTCGCACCTATAAGCAAAAGTACGGTCGCGAGCGCGGTCCCGAGGACACTATCGGCCACATCGTGGGCGGTGTGTTCTCCGAGGTCGGACACACCATGCGCGAGATCGCCCACAACAAGACCGTGCTGGTCTACATGATCGCGTTCTTCTTCTATATCGACGGTGTGCACACGGTCATTTCCATGGCCACCAGTTACGGATCGGCCTTGGGCATCGATTCGACGCAGCTGGTGCTGGCGCTGCTCGTTACGCAGTTCGTGGCCTTTCCGTCCGCCATCATCTACGGCAAGCTCGCCGGACGCGTGGGCACGCTCAACATGATCCTGGTGGCGGTCGCCGCCTACATGGGCATTGTGCTGTTCGCCGCGTTCTTCCTAAAGACCGCCTTTGAATTCTGGGTGCTTGCCATTATGGTCGGCCTGTTCCAGGGCGGCGTGCAGGCGCTCAGCCGTAGCTACTTTGGTCGCATTATCCCCAAGGAAAAGTCCAACGAGTACTACGGCTTCTTTGACATCTTTGGTCGTTATGCAAGCGTTATGGGCACCTTCCTGGTGTCGGTCGTCACCTCGCTGACCGGCAACCCGTCGCTGGGCGTCCTTTCCATTGGCGTGCTGCTGGTGGTGGGCTTTGTGCTGCTGGTCCGTCTGTCCCGCATGTCTCAGACGGCAGAGCAGGCCGCATAGGAACTGGCCGGTAATTGCGTCCGCCGCGATACTCTTTTGGGGTTATCCGCAATAAACATTCTGACTTTCGAACAATGATTAGCCCAAG
>UROJ01000132.1 GCA_900549335.1 uncultured Collinsella sp. | reverse complement strand
GGGGGGGGGTATCTCCTAGAGGTACTCTTCTCCGAGGGCAAAGTGTCATCGAGTACGTCCTGATCATCGCGATCATCGGCCTGGTCATCGTGTTCGCGGGACCCGGCGTGGCGGGGGCCATCCGAAACCAGTTCAACTTGGTCGGCAATACGGTGAACAACGGGACGACCGGCGGCGTAGAGGGAGGCGCGTCCGGTGGAGGCTCCGCCGGGGCCGATTCCGCGACCGTCCAGGCGGCCGTCGCCAAGGACGCGAAGGACTGGACGCTCGAGGAGCAGAAAGCGGTTGCCGAGGACATCGCCTCCAAGGGCGAGGCATCGCCGGCGTACGCCAAGGCAAAGGCCGCGATGGATGCGGGAACGAAGTTCTCGATGAAGCTGACGGACGGACAGACGCTCGAGTACCGTATCATCGGCATCAACCACGACGACTTGGCCGACGGCACCGGCAAGGCGGGACTGACGTTCCTCACCACCTCGACGGATATTTCGTCCCGCATGAACGCCATGAAAACCAGCGATGGCGGATGGGAGGCATCCGAACTCCGTGCGAAGATGAATTCGGGCGAGATCTGGAACCTGATGCCCGCCGATTTCCAATCCAAGGTTAAATCGGTTAGGAAGCTCACGAACAACGTCGGCGGCGGTAACGCGAACAAGAATGCCGCCGTGACGGCTACCTCCGACAAGCTGTTTCTGCTCAGCTACTCCGAGATCGTCCCCACCTCCTATTGGGCTTCCGACTACCCCTGGAGCTCCTCCGAGGGAACCCAGTACGAGGCCTTCAAGGGCAAGGTGATGAATAGCTATTCGGACAACCCTGCCATTGCCAGTGGCAGCTATTGGTGGGAACGTTCGGTGCGTCCGGACCACTCTACGTTCTTCCTCCGTGTCCACGCCGGCGGCGATCCGGCGATCAGTGACAATGCGACGGTCTCGAATTGCGTCCGCCCCGCCTGGTGCTTCTAGCCTCAGCTGTTAAGCCCGCACAGGCTGTGCGGGCTTTTCTTTTGGCAACCAAACGAACGATTCTCGTCTTGAAGCATAGTTGTCGGGTTGAGGTGAAATGGGGTCATACAGCGGCTCTCAGAGCGCCCGCCGCACTCCCCCGCCATTAACCTGCGTCGTCCTCGTATAGAGCCCATCCTGCTTGGCGTTTCGTTGCAACAGCCCACTTGTCCACCGATCAAGTGAACTACTGGAATAAATACAGCGACACGCTTGTCCGTTATAGTCGCCATATCTGCGTAAATCGCCGCGATAAATACGGCCCGTACTCGGCTGTATACCAGCTACGCGTATGTAGATTCATATCGCGTTAATAAATCGGCTCAAGCGAGTGCAAAACGCGCAAGTAGCCGCAAAAGGCGATTATCGCTCAGGTAGATTATTGGCACCCTGTTGCTTAATCAAAATTAAGCAATTGCTTAAAACAAAAAAGGTCAGGCACTAGGTGCCTGACCTGCAAACTTCTGGTCGGGACGACTGGATTCGAACCAGCGACCCCTTGACCCCCAGTCAAGTGCGCTACCAAGCTGCGCCACGTCCCGAAGCTTTTGTTTGTTGCTCTGCTCTCGCTCGCAACAGGAAGTATATTAACCCGAAACTTTGTCCTTGTGCAAGAACTTTTTTACAAATTTTGAAGCAAGTCCAAAATTGTATCTGCGAGCTGGGGTTTTGTGAGCACGGGTAGTTCTTGCGTGCCCGTTGTACTCACAATCCAGGCCTTGTTGGTGTCGGTCCCAAAGCCCGAATCGGCGCGCGAGACATCGTTGGCGATAATGGCATCGCAGCCCTTGCGGGTCAATTTACGCTCGGCGTACTCGACGACGTTATCGGTCTCGGCCGCAAATCCGATCACGCATCGCTCGCCCTTCTGGCGCGAGAGCTCGGCCAAAATATCGACCGTCTCGACCAGTTCGATGCGATCCAGGCGCTCGTTGGCCTTTTTGAGCTTATGGTCCGCAGGGGCCGCGGGGGTGTAGTCGGCGACGGCGGCCGCACAAATTGCCGCATCGGCCGTCTGGAAGGCGCTCAGGGCCGCCTGGAGCATCTCTGCGGCGGTCTGCACGCGCACGCACTCCACGCCGCAGGGCACATCGAGTGATGTCGGTCCCAACACGAGCGTGACCGCAGCGCCGCGGCGTGCGGCCTCCCCCGCCAGGGCGATGCCCATCTTGCCCGAAGAGCGGTTGCCAATGAATCGCACGGGGTCGATCGGCTCGTGCGTGGGACCGGCGGTAATTACGATGCGCTTACCCGCCAGGTCCTGTGGCGCGGGGTTGAGCACCTCACAGACAGCCTCTACGATGTCCTCGGGCTCGCTCATGCGTCCCGTGTCCACGTCGCCGCAGGCAAGGTAGCCGCTGCCCGGACCCACCACATGGACACCGCGCTCGCGCAGCGTGGCCATGTTGGCCTGCGTCGCCGGCGCCTTCCACATGCCGTTGTTCATAGCGGGTGCGATCACGATGGGTCGCGGCGTCGCAAGCAGCGTGGTGGAGATGAGGTCATCGGCGACGCCGTTGGCCATCTTGGCGATGATATTGGCCGTCGCGGGCGCCACGACCACCAGATCGGGCTCCTGCGCCAGCGAAATGTGGTGGATGGGGTCGGAGGGATCGTCGAATAGGCCCACCGCGACCGGCTCATTGGTGAGTGCGCGGAAGGTAAGCAGCCCCACAAACTCGGTGGCATGCTCGCTCATAACGACCTTGACGCGCGCGCCGCGCTTTTGCAGCAGGCGCACGATATTGCACGACTTATAGGCGGCGATCCCGCCGGTAATGCCCAGCAGGATCGTATTTCCCTCAAGTTGTATTGAATTGTTGGGTGCCGCCATCGTTTAAGCTTCCTTGCTCGGGAGCACCAGGAGGCGGTGGCAGTACGGGCAGTGCGTAATCTCGCTACCGTCGTGGTTCAGGTCGCTCATGGTCGATGCCTGCAGCGCGGTGTGACAGACCGTGGGGATGTTGCCCTGGATGGTCTCGACGGCCAGGCCGCGGAACTGCTTGAGCAGACGCTCGTAGTCGGTGAGCACGTCGGCCGGCAGCGTGGCAGCAAGCGCGGTGCGCTCTTTAGTGGCGGCGTCAATCTGAGCCTGAAGGTCGGCAGCCTTGGCGCGGGCGGCCTTGGTATCGGCCTTCACGCCCTCCTCGAACTTGGCGATGATTGCCTGCGCGCGGGCCTCGCGCTCGAGCGCCTCCTTATGGGCGACAACGACGTCCTTGCGGGTGTGCTCAATCTTGTCCAGACGCTTGGCCAGGGTGGCGAGTTCATTCTCCAGGTCCTGAACCTCGCGGTAGTCGGAGCCGTCGACATGGCGCTTCTTGGCAGCCTCGATGGCGTTGTTGGTCTGAATCTCGGTGGTGTTGAGATCGTCGAGCTCAATGTCCAGATCCTTGCGCTGGGCGTAGAGCTTGGTCATCTCGGACTTGAGCTTCACATAGGTCTTGCGCTTGGAAGCGAGCTCCTTGAGCTCCGGCATATTGGCAAGTTCGCTCTTGTTGCGGGCGAGCTCCAAATCGATCTGTTGCAGCTTGAGTAGCGTAGCGCCGGCGCTCATAAGTTCTCTCCTTTTGTCACAGTCCACCATTGGCAAGGGTTCAGTATTTTAATCGCATGACGGGGGTCGACCCCGGCGTCAACTGCAGAGTTCATCAATATATCAACGAACGGCTCCTCAGAGCGGTCGTGGCCGAGCAAGATCACCGACAGCCCGCGCAAGGCAAGGTCTTGCGCCACGTGGTAGCCCGCCTCGCCCGTCACGACAACATCTGCGCCTGCGGCGATGGCGAGCTCTCCAAAGTCGCCCAGGGAGCCGCCCAAAATAGCGACGGTTCGGCACGCGTGCTCGGCTTCGCCCCACACACGCGGGTCGCTGCCAAATGCCGTGGCGGCACGGGCGGCGAGATCGCGCAGGCTACAGGGGTTGTTGAGGGTCGCGAGTGCACCCAGGCCGGTGGACTCGGGGTCGTCCACGTGCTCCAGTGAGCTCACGGGTGCGGCACCCAGCAGCTCGCTCAGGCAGACGCGGGCTTCGTGCGAGCGGTCCAGGTTGGTGTGGAGCGAAATGATGCTCACGCCGCAACGCGCTGCCTCGTAGAGTGCCGCGCTGCACTGGGGGCGTGCGGCATCAGCTGGGCAAAACGCCTCGGGCGCCTTGATGTATATGGGATGATGCGTCAGCAGAACGTTGGCACCGGCTTCTTGTGCACGGCGAACATTTGCCTCGGTGGCATCGAGCGCGCAGGCAACGCCGGTAATCTCGGCAGCGGGATCGCCAACGGAGAGACCTACGTGATCCCAGCCCTCGGCGTCCGCCTTGGGGTAGCGCGCCAGCAGCGCACGTTCAAACTCGGCGACGATCATGCGGCACCCACGATCGAGAGCAGCGTCTGGGCAAAGTCGTCCAGGTCGGCAGGGTTCACACGGTCATCAAACGAGATACGCAGAGCGCCCAATGCCTGCTCGCGACCAATGCCCATGGCGCTGAGAACATGGCTCGGGTCCATGCTGCCGCTCGAGCAGGCAGAACCGGCCGATACCTCAAAGCCGGCGGCGTCGAGCTTGATGATGAGCTCCTCGGAGTCCATGCCGTCAATGTAGATCGAAACCATACCCGGCAGACGATCGGCCTGCGCGTAGTCGCCCATCGTGGCGTGAATGCGAGGATGGGCCGTAAGCGTGGCATAGAGCTTGTCGGAAAGGGTTTGCAGC
>UROJ01000131.1 GCA_900549335.1 uncultured Collinsella sp. | reverse complement strand
GGTATAGGCCGAAGACGATTCCATAGCCTCGAGGACCTCATCGACAGTCACATCTAGATACTCAGCGATCTCCTCAACCTTGGGCGAACGCTGCAGCTCGTTGGTAAGTTTGTCAGTAGCCTGGTTGACCTTGGCCGAGAGCTCCTGCAGACGACGCGGTACGCGCACACTCCAGCCCTTGTCGCGAAAATGGCGTTTGATCTCGCCCAGGATAGTGGGTGTCGCAAACGTCGTGAACTCGAGTCCGCGCTCGGGGTCAAAACGGTCGATAGCCTTGAGCAAGCCCAGATAGCCGACCTGCATGAGGTCGTCGAGCGGCTCGCCGCGATTCTTAAATTTGTTGGCAAGAAACCTTACCAGGTTCATATGGGACATGACGAGCTGCTCACGGGCGTCCGGATCACCGGTCTCCTTGTAACGACGAAACAGCTCGCGGGTTTTCTCCTTGTCCCAAGCGGTCTTGCCGCTCCGGGAACGTTCGGTCATATTAGATATCCGCCTTGAGGTCGAGGGAAAGCGTCAGGGGCGCCGTAGTCTTTTCGTAGGAGTCGCACACGCTCGCGAGGATGAGCTCGGCATACACCGCAGCCTGGTCGTCTTCATCGACCGTAGCCTGGTCGCCAAAGGTAATAGTCATGCCAACATGGGTCTCATCGACATCGAATTTGATGGTGATGTCATCGCAGTCGACCGCGGTGCAACCAAAGATGAAAGCCTCCTCAGCAGCCATGCGGATGTCCTCGATGCGATCGACAGACATAGAGCACAGGGCACCAACGTTGGCTGCCGTCATGCGCACAAGGCGAGCGAGACGCGGGTCACCGGCAACGGTCAGCGTGATAGGGCAGGTTGCTTCGCTACTCATCGCAGGACTCCTCAGAGGTCTCGGCGGGCGTATAGGTGTAATACTGAGCCGGCTTGGATACAGACTTCTGACCATCATCGTCGCCCGCGGCAGCCTCGTCCTCGCCAATTAGGACGCGCTCGGTAGGCAGCTCGGCCTCCGCAGCGGCAGCGGCGAGCTTGCGATCGGCGTCGGCTGCAGGAGCCTTCACCTTATTGAAGAGCTTCTGCACAGCACCGGCGGCAGAGTCGGTCACGCTAGACACAGCATTGCTGGCCTCGGCCATGCTGCCCGTAACCTCAGAAATGTCGCGAACCACGGCTTCGACCTCTACGAGATTGGAGGTAAGGGCATCAACTGCCGTCTTGCTCGACTTAAGCAGCGGCTCCATCTGGGCAAGTGCCGGCGTAAGCTCATCGACAGCGCCATCGAGCTTTGCCACCACAGGCTGAGCCTCGGCGATGGTGTTGTTGAGGTCGTTCACGGTCTTATCGAGCGAGTCGACAACATTGCGGGTCTTGCGCAGGGTAAGCGCGAGCTCAGCGATGGCCCACACGCCGGCAACGGCGAGCAGCAGCAGGGCGATTTGAATGGGACTCATACAAGCCTCCCAAAGGAATCGAAATACAGACGCTGTTCATGGTACCCCAAAGGGGACCGAACATGCCAAGCGTGAGATCCTGGGACAAAATAATCAGCAGTTACTTCGGAGCATTCCCGCTCCGGTCGCGTTCGCTTTGCTCCACACGCCACTCTTCCCAACCGCGGCCCGCAGGCTGCCAGAACGCGCCGCGCTCCAGCCCCTCGGGCAAATAGCGCTGATCGACCCAGCCTTCGGGATAATCATGTGGATACTTGTACACACCATATTCATCGCTGCCTGGGCGATGACGATCGCGCAGATAGCTCGGCACCTCACGCAAGCCACTGCTATGGATATCGGCCAGCGCCGCATCGATCGAAGCCTCGCACGCGTTGGACTTGGGCGCCAGGCACACATAGAGTGCAGCCTGAGCCAGGTTAATACGACACTCGGGATACCCAATGACCTCGGCAGATTTAAACGCAGCGTGCGCTATAAGCAGGGCCTGCGGATCGGCGTTACCGACGTCTTCGGAAGCATGGATCATGATGCGTCGGGCGATAAACTTGGGATCCTCCCCCGCATCGATCATGCGCGCAAGCCAATAGATGGTGGCATCGGGGTCGCTGCCGCGCATGGACTTAATAAACGCACTAATGATGTCGTAGTGCATGTCACCGTTTTTGTCATAGGTAAAGCCACGACGCGGGTTGGCAATCTTTACGTCATCCACGGTAATGGGATAGCGCTCCCCCGCCGTCGGTGCAGGTGTACCCTCGGTATCAGGGCGCGTCACGGCGATCTCACTTGCCAGCTCGAGCGTCGTCAGAGCCGAGCGTGCATCGCCCGCAGCCAGCGTGCAGATGGTCTTAACCGTATCCTCATCGGCCGAGAACTTGCCGTTCAAACCCTGCGGCGCCTCGAGAGCACGCTCAATGAGCGTGGCGATATCCTCGTCCTTCAGGTGATCAAGCTCTACCACGCGCCCACGCGACAACAGTGCGGAGTTGACCTCGAAGTACGGGTTCTCGGTCGTGGCGCCAATCATAATGACGGTACGGTTCTCAACCGCATGCAAAAGCGCATCCTGCTGCGACTTCGAAAAACGGTGAATCTCGTCGATGAACAAGATGGTACGGCGGTCATACGTATTCAGGCGCGTCTTTGCCTCGTCAATCACGCGACGAAGGTCCTTCACGGTACCCGTGACGGCGCTGACCTCGACAAACTCACTCTTGGTATGGTTGGCGATAATATGCGCCAGCGTCGTCTTGCCCGTACCAGCCGGGCCGTACAGAATCACGCTCGACAGCACGTCATGCTCAATCGCGGCGCGCAGCCACGAGCCCTTACCGACGGCCTTTTGCTGGCCCACATACTCGTCGAGCGAATTGGGGCGCATACGCACCGCAAGCGGGGCATTCTGAAAAGAGCGCTCGCGCGTCGAAGCAGAAAAAAGGTCGTCCATAGCCATCCCGTGCATCAATCAAAATCGTTGTTGACCAACAGTATACCGAAAGGATGCGAACTACCGTTCGTTAATATAGGTGCGGTGCGGAAACTTTAGACCTGGGAACAATTTGCTCGTCAGCTCGCAGAAATAACCATCCGTCATGCTTGCGATGTAATCGACGACGGCCTGATCCTTGTCGTCCTGCCAAGCATAGGTGCGGCCATAATAGGAAAGCTGCTGCTCAATACGCGAAATGTGGTGCTTAAAGATGTAGGATGACTCGTCACCCTCGTATATATCCTGCAGGCAACGGTCGTAGAGCTTTTCGAAGGCCTCGCGCAGTTCCGCTTCGGAGTCGCCTTCGATACCGCCCTTGCTATAGATCTTCTCGTAGTTCTCGCGCTTAGCCCGGCGGATCTCCTCAAACAGGTCCTCGCTCATCTCGATACGCGGTTTGCCGTAGCTATGCTCAACGATATCGATGGAAGCGTGCGTGAGAATCCAGCTGTTATAGGCGCCGCCCCGACCGTCGTCAAAAGCGTCGGGCGACAGCAGGCCCGCCGCAATGGCGTCCTGGCGATCGCGCCCAACGTAGGCAAGGATATCCGAGATGCGAACCACGCAACCCTCGAGCGTCATGGGACGCAGGTGCTCAATCGCGCTATAGCCAGTGGCAAAGCAATCCTCGACAGTTCGGTCGAACTGGTCAAAGGAACTCATGTCCGAAAGCTCAAAAACACGCTGTTCGTACTCGCCGTTATGGCACAGGACGCCGTCGAGCGTCTGGAGCGACACGTTGCGGCCATACAGCGCATCGAGCACGCGGACCGACTGCACGTTATGGAAAAAGTAGCGACCCGTGCGCTCGTGATAGATATCGTTGAGGAAACGCTCGCCGGCATGGCCAAAGGGCGTGTGGCCCAAGTCGTGGCCCAGGCCAATCGCCTCGATCAGGTCGCAGTTGAGCCCCAGGGCGCGGCCGATATCGCGTGCGATGCGCGAGACAAGCTGCACGTGCAGGCCACGACGCGACAGGTCGTCGTTGCTGCGAAAACTGAAGACCTGTGTTTTGCCGGCATAGCGAGTGTACGCCGGAAGATGAAGAATCTTTTCGGTATCGCGCATAAACGCCGGACGCATGAGCGTGCCCTCGTCTGCGGCTCGATCAACGCGACGGATGACCTGGTCATCGTCGCAACGGTACGGGTTGACATAGCCCGAAGCACGATCTGCGGCAATGCGCTCGACAAGTTCGGGCGATAACGCCGAGGGAATACGGTCCATGCGCGCCTTAATGACGGCCGTTTCTTGATTAGATGCCATGGCATGCTCCTTAAGAAGGATGCGCAATCGGTTACAATGTGCAGCCCACGACCTCGATTATGGCAAAAATCGGCACCAAAAACGGCAGCAAAGGCAGGGAGCGCGATTTTGTGAAGAGGCAGGAGAGGGCAAGGGCCAGGAGCGCGACGGCAAATGCCACGATGCCGCCCATAGGGTCGAGCGTGCAAAGCGCGAAGAGTGCCTTGGCATCTCCCATGCCGATGCCCGTGGCTTGACGGAGGCGCCGCCAAAGAGACTCAGTCAGCACAAGAGAAAGGTACACGATGACCGCAAGGCCAGCGTGGTCAAGTGCCGTGTTCAAGCCCGCATCCAGCCACACGCCCGCAAACGCCGCCACCGCACACGCGCCGGCAAGCTCATTGGGAAAGCGTCGCTCACGGGCATCAATCGCCGCGCCGGCAAAGGCGCAGATCCAAAATGGGATATAGACCACAGGACACCTCCCGGGACAGCCCTCTCAAAAGCAAAAACCACCACAAAGGCGCCTGCCCCCTTT
>UROJ01000130.1 GCA_900549335.1 uncultured Collinsella sp. | reverse complement strand
TAATTCGTCGGCAGCGTCAGATGTGTATAAGAGACAGGGGCAGAAGATGCCCGCGAGCATTCCGAGCCGCGCCGTGAGGAAGAGCCCTGCGGGGATCATCCACGCCGCGGTCACCGTGTTGGCGAGCGCGCAGAGGAGCATCGTGAGGGTGCCCGCGGCCGTGAGGCCCTGCGAGGAGAACGCCGATCCCGCGAGGTAGATGCCGAAGACCACGAGGTTCGAGAGCGTGCAGAGAGCGAGGCACCAGAGCGCCTTGGCCCACCAGGCGCGCCCGAGCGGGAAGCCCAGGCCCAGAAGCCCCCGCATCCGCGTGCGAGCGTCCGCCCGCGCGACGCACGCCACCACGAGCGAGAGAGACACGGGCAGGAAGAGCGCGTACCAGTAGTTCCACGCGCTGAAGATCTGCACGCCCCGGTAGGGCATCGCGCCGAGCAGCGGCATCGGCAGCGCCATGAGCACGGCCAGGCGAACCGGTGCCGCGTGGCGCGACTTCAGGGCCTCGGCGCGCAGGCCCGCGAGCAGGCCGCCTTTCTCGCCCGTCATGCCGCCACCTCCCCGCGTGCTCGTCGCCCTTCCCGGCAGAAACTCATGAAGAGTTCCTCGAGGTCCTGCCCGGGCCGAAGCGCATCCTCGTAGGCGAGGCGCCCTCCGCAGATGATGCCGATGGTGTCCGCCATCTGCTGCACCTCGGAGAGGATGTGGCTCGAGACGATCACCGTCGTGCCCGCCGCCGCGAAGCCGCGGATCTGGTCGCGCAGCTCCTCGATGCCGATGGGGTCGAGGCCGTTGGTGGGCTCGTCGAGCACGAGCAGGCGTGGCCGGGCGATCAGCGCCAGCGCGAGCCCCAGGCGCTGCCGCATGCCCATCGAGAAGCGCCCGGCGCGCTTCTTCCCAGTGTCTGCGAGGTCCACGGCGGCGAGCACCTCATCTATGCGGCTCTCGGGAAGGCCCAGCAGCGTGGTGCGCACGCGCAGGTTCTCGCGCGCGGTGAGGTTGGGGTAGAGCGGCGCCTCCTCGATGAGGCTGCCGATTGCGTAGAGGTCCTCGCGGCGCCAGGCGTGCCCGGCAAAGAGGATCTCCCCGGCCGTCGGCCGCAGCATCCCGCAGATCATCTTGAGCGTTGTCGACTTGCCGGCGCCGTTGGGGCCGAGCAGCCCGTACACCTCGCCCTCGCGGATATGAAGGCTCACGTCGGCCACGGCATCCTGAGCCTGGTCGCCGCGGCCGAAGCGCTTGGTGAGCCCGCGCGTCTCGAGTATGTAACCCATGGGTTCGTCCTTTCTCTTCCGGGCGCGCGGGCTGAGTCGCCGTGCCCGCGCGCCTTATCTTTCGGGTTCACCA
Organism: uncultured Collinsella sp.; assembly: GCA_900549335.1. Lineage (GTDB taxonomy): Bacteria > Actinomycetota > Coriobacteriia > Coriobacteriales > Coriobacteriaceae > Collinsella. Next base: position 3,405 of record UROJ01000130.1, on the reverse strand, counting down.
TCCATGGTGGGGCGCGTTTCTAACGAAGCCGTAACGGCCGTTGGGCTCTTTTGGTGCCAGCCCTTCTCGACCCGTACGCATTTGCTTAAAGCAACAACTTTCCCGATCGATGTAATCACCGAATCAAAACGTGTACACCAGCCACCAAAGATGCCGAAAAATGTCGCTTTTGGAGGCTGATGTACACAAATGCAGAATCCAGCGCAGCCCAGAGGCGCCCTCCACATGTCTGGACTCTCTATGGCTGCGCTGGATAGACATCGCTGGAACGGGTATAGTATCGAAAGTTTTGTCGTTAACCAGCGGGGGAGTCCTGTGGGCATCAAAAAGAAGATCAAAAAGGAGCTTATCGGCACTTCCGATTACCCGTCGAATAAGATCTTTACGATCTCCAATTTCATCACCTTTACGCGCCTGATCCTCACCCTGGTATTTCTGTACCTGTTTGTGACGGATAACAACCGTGTCATCGCCATCGTTATCTACGCCGTTGCCGCCTCCACCGACTGGATGGACGGTCAGATCGCCCGCATGACTAAGACGGTCTCGTGGCTCGGCAAGGTCATGGATCCCATTTGCGACCGTGCGCTGCTGTTCACCGGCGTACTTGGACTGGTGGTCCGCGGAGAGCTGCCCATCTGGGTCTGCGTACTCATTATTGGCCGCGACATCTATCTGGGCATCGGCACGCTTATCGTGCGTCATTATCACCGTCGCCCCATCGATGTGGTCTTTCCCGGAAAGATTGCCACGGCGCTGCTCATGACCGGCTTCTCACTCATGCTGCTCGGTTTCCCCGTTATTGACGGCCTGCACCTTTTATCTTCAACCCTTACGGCCTTCCCGGGCCTCAACGGAAGCTCGGTGCCCCTCGGCATCTTCTTTGTGTACGGCGGCGTGATCTTCTCCATGCTCACGGCTGTCATCTACTCCATTAAGGGCGGAGTGGCCATTAAACAGGCTCTCGCGCATCCCGAGGACGAGGACATCGACTTTCTGAACCCTGAAATCGAAGACTGATTCGTTGGGGTATGATTACGTACGGTTCATTATTTGCGGCACGTCCGCGATAAGTTAGGGGTTGTCATGGACAACATGGTTAACAATATGCCTCAGAATGATAAGACTGCTGACGCTACCTGCGTATTCCGCGTGCCTTCAAGCGACGTCACCGTTCCCGACCTCATGGCCAACGTGCGCATCACCGCCCCCGTCCTGTCCATCGTCAAGGGTCCGCAGACTGGTGCCGCCTTTGAGCTCGAGGACGACGTGACCACCATCGGCCGCGATCCCGCGAACGGCATCTTCCTTAATGACATGACCGTTTCGCGCAGCCACGCGCGCATTATTCGCGAGGGCCTCGGCGCTCGCATCGAGGACCTGGGCTCGCTCAATGGTACCTGGGTCGACGGTGCCATTGTCAATGCAGCCCCGCTGCACGACGGTTCTTCCGTTCAGATCGGTACGTTTACGCTCATCTACCACGAGAGCACGCCGGAGCGCATCGAAACCGGTGAGTAGGGCATGGCCGAACGCAACTATCTGAGTATCGGCCAAGTCGTCAACCTACTTCGAGGCGCATACCCCGATCTTTCGAACTCAAAAATTAGATTTCTAGAGGATGAGGGGCTCATTACCCCTCATCGTACGCCTAAGGGATACCGTCAGTACTCTAAGGAGGACGTTGATCGTCTGGAGGTCATCCTGCACTTGCAGAAGACCCGCTACATGCCGCTCAACGTGATTAAGCAGCGCTTGGAAAACGCCACGGACCTGTCAACGCTCGCCTACGAGGTGGGCTTGCTATCCGATGTTCCGCTCAAGACGGAGCCCAAGGAGACTAAGCAAAAGCTGCATCCCATCGAGACCATTCCCGATATGTTGGGCGTCGAAATTTCGTTTATCCGCTCGCTCGCCGAGAACGACCTCATTCGCATCATCAAGAGTCCGCAGAATCGCGAGCTTGTCGATGGTCGCGATTTTCCGATCATCCGCTACTGCTCCGAGCTGTCGCGCTTCCATATCGAGCCGCGCAACCTGCGTCAGTACGTGTCTTCCGCCAACCGCGAGTCCTCGATGTTTGAGCAGGTGCTTGTGAGCATGCTCGGCATGGATACCTCCGATGACGAGCGCGACGCCAAGCTCGAGCGTGCGTTTAAGAAGCTTCACGACCTGACGGAGGGCGTGCACACCGCGCTGCTCAAGAACCGCGTTTTTGAGTCGCTCAACGCCGTGGTCGAGGACGCCGACATCGATGCACTCGATGAGGAAATCACTCGCTCCGAGTCCACCAAGGCCAAAAACGAAGAGATAGCCGCGCCGGCTTCGCACAAGGATTCTCTCGTCAAGCCGCTCAAGGTCGTCCCCCCTTCGCAATCCGGCACCGCCACCGCGGGCAAATAACCGCTGCTGAAATTTCGGGAACCCATTGAAAGGTCATGCAATGTACGACTTCGAATCTCAAATCGTCGACATCCCCGACTATCCCGAGCCCGGAGTCATCTTTAAAGACATCACGCCGCTCTTTGGCAATCCCGAGGCGCTCAAAGCCATGACCGATGCCCTCGCCGAGCACTTTGCCGGCATGGGAATCACCAAGGTCGTGGGTCCCGAGGCTCGCGGCTTTATGGTTGGCGTACCGGTAGCTGTAGCCCTTGGCGCCGGCTTTGTTCCCGCACGTAAACCGGGCAAGCTACCGCGCAAGACTGTGAGCCAGAGCTACGAGCTCGAGTACGGAACGGATTCCATTGAGATCCATGCCGACGCTATCAGCTCTAAAGATACCGTGTTGATTCTGGACGACTTGGTCGCGACGGGCGGAACCGTCGAGGCAACAGGTAAACTGGTGCGAGATATGGGCGCAAAGCTTATCGGTTACGGTTGTATCCTTGAGCTTGCGTTTCTCAACCCGCGCGAGAAGCTCACGCCGTCTGATGACGATGTGGAGCTCTTTAGCCTGGTGACGGTGGACTAGCCGTTACCCTTAGTTACTGGAAAGGTAGCTACATGCGCACAGCAAACACGCACAAAAACATGGCACGCTGCGCTGCTACGGCAACCCTCGCTTGTGTTTTGGGCTTGGGCCTCGCGGCTCCTGCCTACGCCGATACCGCATCCGACCTTGCCGCTGCTCGTACGAAGCTCGAGCAGATCGGTACCCAAACTCAGCAGATTTACGATGAGCTCGCCACGCAGACGCAGGCGCTCGATCAGACTGCCGGCGAGATCACGCAAAAGCAGCAGGAGATCGCCGATGGTCAGGCTAAGCTCTCAACCTATGTCGCCGGCGAGTACAAAACCGGCGGTCTGAGCCTGCTTCAGGTTCTGACGGGTGTCGATGACCTGAGCGATATGCTCAACCGTCTGTTCTACTACGGCAAAGTTTCCGATAAGCAAGCTCAGACC
>UROJ01000129.1 GCA_900549335.1 uncultured Collinsella sp. | reverse complement strand
TATCTACCTGTGGAAATTACCGTTTACGGGTCAAAAATAACCGTTTGGCAACGATAAAGTAATTTGAACGAAATGTGGTGGACGTTTGAATTGGATGTGTGTTAACGTACTCAATAGCAACCCGAAATAGGGACTGGGTTGTCTAAGTTTGCGCACCAATGCCGGCAAGCGGAGAAGCCGGTATGCACAAGGCGCGGACATGGGACTCGTTGGTAACAACGAAAGAAAGGTTGGAGGAGATACCATATGATGAAGTGCCTCCAGAAGCTCGGCAAAGCGCTGATGCTTCCCGTCGCGGCGCTTCCCGTCGCAGGTATTCTTATGGGCGTGGGCTACCTGCTCGCTCCCGCAGTCATGGGTGCTGCCGGTGACACTACCGGTTTTGCCTATACCGCCGGTTTCCTGCTCATCAAGGCAGGCGGCGCTCTTATCGATAACATGGCCTGGCTGTTCGCAGTCGGCGCCGCTGTCGGCCTTGCCGACGATCACGATGGCACCGCTGGCCTCGCTGGCCTCGTCGCCTTCCTGATGATCCAGCAGCTCCTGAACCCCGCTGTTGTTGGCACCATTCGTGGTATGGACGCCGATGCTCAGACTGCTTGGCTTGCCACGACCGAGGGCATCGCGTTCTCCAAGATCGCTGGTAACTCCTTCATCGGCATCCTGTCCGCCGTTATCGGTGGCACTTGCTACAACAAGTTCAAGGATACCCGTCTTCCCGACTGGCTGGCCTTCTTCTCCGGCAAGCGTTGCGTCGCCATCATGACCGCCGTCATCTGCATCGTCGTCTCCGTCGTCCTGCTCTTTGCATGGCCGCTTATCTTCGGTGCTCTTGTTGCTCTTGGTGAGGGTATCGCCGCCATGGCTGGTATCGGCGCTGGCATCTACGCCTTCCTCAACCGACTGCTCATCCCGACTGGTCTGCACCACGCTCTGAACAACGTGTTCTGGTTCGACACCATCGGCCTGGGCGACCTGACCCACTTCTGGGCTGGCGAGACCTCTGCTGACGTCAAGTGGAGCCTCGGCATGTACATGTCCGGCTTCTTCCCCTGCATGATGTTCGGTATCCCGGGTGCTGCCCTGGCTATGGTTCAGACCGCTAAGAACAAGAAGGCTGCTATCGGCCTGGTTGTCTCCGCTGCTATCTGCGCCTTTGTCTGCGGCGTCACCGAGCCCTTCGAGTTCGGCTTCATGTTCCTGTGCTTCCCGCTCTACGTCGTGTACGCTGCCCTGTACGGCATCTTCACCATCATCACCTACTATGTTGGTTTCCGTGCTGGCTTCTGCTTCTCCGCTGGTGCTACCGACCTCCTGTTCTCCTCTAGCCTCCCGGCTGCTGCCAACACCTGGATGATCATCCCGCTGGGCATCGCTGCCTTCGTGGTCTTCTACCTCGTGTTCCGCTTCGCCATCACCAAGTTCGACCTCATGACCCCTGGTCGCGAGGATGAGGATGTCGAGGAGACCTCCGCTTCCGCCGCTGCTGGCGACGACAAGTTCGCCGCTCTGGCCGCCGCTGTTCTCGCTGCCGTCGGTGGCAAGGAGAACGTCAAGACCGTTGACTGCTGCGCTACTCGCCTGCGCTTCGAGCTCGGCGATTCCGAGCTGGTCGACGAGGCTGCCTGCAAGAAGGCTGGCGCTCTGGGTGTCATGAAGATGGACAAGGGTGCTACCCAGGTCATCATCGGCACGCAGGTCCAGGCTGTTGCCGAGGAGCTCAAGAAGCTTCTCTAAGCCTTAAAGACGTATCTGTCTTGCAAAGGGTCGTCCCGCTCCGCGGGGGCGGCCCTTTTTGCTACCTCAATACTTGATGCAGCGGTGTGATTGGTATTACAGCGCACAGGCTATCGACCGGCAAACAATATCGAAATGTACGGGTTGACCTGCTGTTATTCCATTAAAACTGCTATAGTACGTGGTGTCTGGTTACAACCAATTTCGAGTCATTTATCCGGCAGGTATCATTATGGCAATGGGAGCGCGCAAACAACCTCTGTACGATCAACTCGTCGATTTGCTGACCGATAAAATCGATCACGAACTTCGACCCGGCGACTATTTGCCGTCCGAGCGTGACCTCTCGGAGCGCTACGGGCTTTCGCGTACGACGGTTCGTCTTGCCCTGCAGGAGCTTGAGCGCCTGGGCTTGGTGGTTCGTCAGCGCGGCCGTGGAACCATGGTGTGCGACCGCTCTCTGCAAACGGCAAACCTCACGCAAACCTATAGCTTTACCGAGCAGATGAAGGCGATCGGCCGTGTGCCCAAGACGACGATTCTTGAGTTTACCGAGGTCGAGGCTGACAAGAATATTGCCGTAGAGATGAACGCGCGCCTGGGCGAGCGTCTGTACAAGATCAAGCGCCTGCGTATTGCCGATGGTGTGCCGCTCATGATTGAGTGCACGTATCTACCAAGCCGCAAGTTCTTTGCGCTTAAGCGCCCCATGATCGAGAACAAATCGCTGTACGACATGATCGAGCAGGACTTTCACGAGAAAGTTCGCGTGGCAGAGGAAGAATTCTACGCGAGTATCGCCCGCCATTCCGACGCTCGACTGCTTGAGATTGCCGAAGGCGCACCGGTGCTGGATTTGATTCGTACCACATATGACATGAACAACGAGGTCATCGAGTATACGCGTTCGGTTGCGCGTGCCGACCAGTTTAAGTACAAGGTCTACCACAACCGCGCAGTCTAGAGTTATTGGGTATAAACGGCTTGGCGTGTTTTGCGGCGGGTGCAAAATGTGCCAAGCGGTAGAAGGCAACGAACAATCGCTCGAATTAACAATGCAGTGGTTTTTGATCCGCCCTAAAACGCACTGCGGGTACGGGAGCATAGATGAGCACGTATGCTATCAAGGCCGACAAGTTCTTTTTGCCGGCGGGGCCGCAGCTGGGCGGCTACCTCATGGTCGAAGACGGCGTCTTTGGCGCTTGGCAGGCCGATGAGCCCACTTGTGAGATCAAAGATTATTCGGGTACATGGATTGCGCCGGGTATGGTGGACACCCACATTCATGGCTTCTATAACCATGCCACGACCGATAACGATGCCGAGGGTATCAACATCAGCTCGACCGAGCTCGCTCGTCGCGGTACCACCAGCTGGCTGCCCACGACCTTTACCGACGGCGTAGAGCAGATCAAGGACGCCTGTGCCGCTATTGCGCAGGCGGACGAAGAACGCGGGCCCGAGTTCTGCGGTGCTCGCATTCAGGGCATCTACCTGGAGGGTCCGTTCTTTACCATGAAGCACGTGGGCGCCCAGAACCCCGCTTATCTGATCGACCCGTCCGAGGAAGTTTTTGACGAGTGGCAGGAGGCCGCCGGCGGTCGTATCGTCAAGAGCGCCATGGCGGCCGAGCGTGACGGCGCTGCCGCTTACGCCGCGGCTCTGAGCGCCAAGGGTGTCGTGACCTGCATTGGCCACTCCGATGCCACCTATGATGAGTGCGCAGCCGCCATCAATGCTGGCGCCAGCTGCTTTACGCATACCTATAACGGCCAGCGTGGCCTCCATCACCGTGAGCCCGGTGTTGTTGGCGCCGCTATGATCACGCCCAACACCTATGCCGAGATCATCTGCGATGGCAAACATGTGAACCCCGCTGCTATCAAGGCCCTGCTGCAGGCCAAGGGCTGGCAGCACACGGTGCTGATCACCGACTGCCTGGGTTGCGGCGGTATGCCCGAGGGCAAGTACACCAGCGGTGGCATGGATGTCATTATGAAGGACAACCTTTGCTGGCTCGCCGATGGCTCTGCTATTGCCGGATCGGTGCTCACGCTCGCGCAGGGCGTCAAGAACATCGTTGACTGGGGTCTTGCGAGCGCCGATATCGCCATTCGCATGGCGACCGAGGTGCCCGCGCGCTCTGCTCACGTTGAGGATAAATGTGGCAGCATTATGCCCGGTCGCGATGCCGATTTTGTTGTGTTCAATCCCGACCTTACCCTGGTCGAGACGTATGTGGGTGGCAACAGCGTCGGTAACGCGTTTACCGAGTAGCCGCCAAAGAAACGATCCGAGAGGGGATTTAGATGATTTACGGTGCATTGGGCGATATCGAGGAGTACCGCGGAATGCTCAAGGGCCTCGATGTGCTGATTGACTGGCTCGAGGAGAACGACCCGGCGGAGCTCGAGGTTGGCAGCCATCCGATTCTGGGCGACAAGGTCTTTGCGAACGTCATGGCTCCCACGACGCGTCCCGAGGCCGAGGCTCACTATGAGACGCATCAGCGCTATCACGACCTGCAGGTCGACGTCGAGGGTCGCGAGGCCTTTAAGGTTGCCACGGGCAGCCTGACGCTGGTCCAGGAGTTTGACGAGAAGGACGACTACGATCTGGTCGATTCCGACGCTTCGATCGCCGGTGATCTTGCCGACGACAAGTTTGCATTGTTTGTTGCCGGCGAGCCCCACATGCCCACGCTCGAGTTCCCGGGCGATGGCGCGCAGCCGGTCAAGAAGATCTGCTTTAAGCTGCTTGCAGATGCTTACTGGGAGGAGTAGCGCGCTGCTCGGCTGAGCTGTTCGTCTGATGGCGTGATCTCCCTTGAGGAATCACGCCACAACCCCGCCAAGCGTTTTTTCCTTAGGGGAATCACGTTTGGCGGGGTTTTCTGTTTATGAATAGGGGAGCTGTCGACGTGGCGATGCTTGGATTGGCGCGCGCACTCAAAATCGGCAACAAAAAAGCCGCCCGTAGGCGGCTGTCTTGTGCAATGGAGCCAGCGACCGGGCTCGAACCGGTGACCCCCGCTTTACGAG
>UROJ01000128.1 GCA_900549335.1 uncultured Collinsella sp. | reverse complement strand
GGTGTTGGTGGGGACCACGTTGTTCTTGTCCAGGATGGCGTTCTCAACGCGTGCGCCGCTCTTGATGATGCAGCTCTGGTTGATGATCGAGTTGGTCACCGAAGCGCCTTCCTCGACCACGACGCCGCGCGACAGGATCGAGTTGCGCACGGTGCCCTTGATGATGCAGCCGGCCGAGATGATCGAGTTGCACGCGTGGCTGCCGGTCGCATAGCGCGAAGGCGGCACGTCGTGAGCCTTGGTCAGGATCGGGCGCTCGGGGTCAAAGAGCTGGTCGGCCACGGTCTGGTCGAGCAGGTCCATGCTGCGGCGATACAGCGACTTCTCGCTAAACACGCCCACGACCTCGCCCTTGTACTCGTAGCTGCACACGTCGATGTTGCCAAAGTCGCCTTGGAGTGCCTCGAGCAGGTCCAGATAGTCGGCGGCCTGGTAATGGTCGATGATCTCGAGGAGCGTCTCGCGGTTGACGATGCAGCAGTCCATGGAGGCGTTGTCGCCGTACGCGACGCCGGCGCTCACGCCCGTCAGGCGGCCGTTCTCGTTAATCTCGAGTTTGGTCTCGTCTTCGACATTGCGCGTGGCCTTGCAGTACACCACGGTCATCTGGGCACCGGAGTTCTCGTGCGCCTCGATGATGGTGTTGAGGTCCATGTTAAAGATGATGTTGGTGCCCATCATCACGACATAGGGATTCTCCGAGCGCTGGAACAGCGTCTTGTTGGAGATGATGTCGCGCAGCAGGAAGCGCATGCCGCCCTTGGTGGTGCCGTACGCGTTGCCGGGCACCATGAACAGGCCGCCCTTCTTGCGGTCCAGGCCCCAGTCCTTGCCCGAGCCCACGTGGTCGATCAGCGAGCGGTAGTTACCCGGCATGACGACACCGACGGTCTTGATGCCGGCATTCATCATGTTGGACAGCGGGAAGTCGATCAGGCGGTAGCGGCCCAAAAACGGAACGGACGCGATGGGGCGGTCCTTGAGCAGCACGCTGCCGTAGGACGAAGAGTAGTTAGCGGTGATATAACCGATGGCCTTGCGATTGATCATCGGATCATTCCCCCTTCCCGATAACGACGTCATTTCCAACGACGGCCGTATCCTTGGTGGTATCGACAGAGCCGAGCTTCACGCCCTCTTCGACCGTGGAGTTCTCGCCTAAAATAGCGCGGCAGATGTGCGCGCCGCTCTTAACGTGCGCACCCGGCAGCAGCACGGAGTCCTCGACCACGGCGCGCTCCTCGATGATGACATCGGTCGAAAGGATCGAGTGGCGAGCGGTGCCGTAGATCTTGCAGCCGTTGGAGACCAGGCAGTCGTCCAGGCGGCCGTCCGGGCCAATGTAGTGCGGCGGACGCGTGGTGATGTTGGACATGATGGGGAAGTTCTTGTCGAACAGATCGAACTCGGGGTTGTTACCCAGCAGGTCCATCGAGGTCTCATGGAAGCTGGCGATGGTGCCGACGTCCTTCCAGAAGCCGTGGAACTCGTAGCTGTACAGGCGCTTGTTCTCGCCGAGCAGCTTGGGGATGATGTCCTTGCCAAAGTCGTGGCTCGAGCGCTGGTCCAGAGCGTCCTCCTCGAGCGCCTCGATCAGCACGTCGGCCGAGAAGATGTAGATGCCCATGGATGCGAGGTTCGAATCGGGCTTCTCGGGCTTCTCGGTGAACTTGGTGATGCGGCCATCTTCGGGGTCGGTGGTCAGGATGCCAAAGCGGCTGGCCTCCTCCCATGGCACGGGCATAACGCTCACCGTGAGGTCGGCGTTGTTCTCAATGTGCGTCTTGAGCATCTTGCGGTAGTCCATGCGATATAGGTGATCGCCCGAAAGAATCAGGACGTACTTGGGGTCGTTGGCCTTGATGTAGTCGAGGTTCTGCGTAATGGCGTCGGCTGTGCCCGCATACCAGGCGCCGCCGGTCTGCGTCTCGTACGGCGGCAGGATTGACACGCCGCCGTCACGGCTGTCCAGGTCCCACGCCTCGCCGGAGCCCACATAGGCATGCAGCAGGTAGGGACGGTACTGCGTCAGAACGCCCACCGTGTCGATGCCCGAGTTGGAGCAGTTGGACAGCGAAAAGTCGATAATGCGGAACTTGCCACCAAAGCTAACCGCCGGCTTGGCGATCTTTTGGGTGAGTGCCCCCAATCGGCTGCCCTGTCCTCCTGCGAGGAGCATCGCGATGCATTCTTTCTTACTCATCGATTTCTCCTTCTGTCATCGATGTTCCTAACCCATTAGCGACGGGCGCGGCGCGCTGTCACGCCCGTCGAGTAATGCCGTGCGGCAAAGGGAGCTCGCGCGCCTTTACGCGTGCCAGATCTCGTCGCGGTACTCGCGAATGGTGCGGTCGCTCGAGAACCAGCCGGAGGAGGCGGTGTTGAGCAGGGCCTTGCGGTTCCAGGTCTCCTGGTCGCCGTAGCTGTTCGTGAGCTTCTCCCACGCATCCACGTAGCTGCGGAAGTCGGCCATGACCAGGTCGGGGTCGTTGTTGTTCATGAGCTCGTTGTAGATGCTCTCGAAGTTGCCCGAAAGACCCGCAAAGGTGTTGTCCTTGAGCTCGTCCATAACGCGGCCCAGACGCTCGCGGTCGCCGTTGAGGGTGTCCAACGCAAAGTAGCTGTTGGATGCCCAGAGCTGCTCGACCTCGGGAGCGGTCAGGCCAAAGATGGCCTCGTTCTCGCGGCCGGCCAGGTCGGCGATCTCGATGTTGGCGCCGTCGAGGGTGCCCAGCGTAATGGCGCCGTTCATCATGAGCTTCATGTTGGACGTACCCGAGGCCTCCTTGCCAGCCGTGGAGATCTGCTCCGAGATCTCGGCGGCAGGGTAGATGAGCTGGGCGTTGCTCACGCGGAAGTTGGGGATAAAGCAGACCTTCATGACCTCGTTGACGCGGGCGTCGTTGTTGATGACGTCGGCAACGGAGTTGATGAGGCGGATGGTCTCCTTGGCGAAGGTGTAGCTCGAGGCAGCCTTGCCGCTAAAGATAAAGGTCGTCGGCGTCACGTGGAAGTTGGGATCGGCGATGCGACGGTTGTAGATGTCCATCACCTTCATGATGTTCATGAGCTGGCGCTTGTAGGCGTGGAAGCGCTTCACCTGGACATCGAAGACGGTGTTGGGGTCAATGACCAGACCGGTCTCGGCCTTAACGTAGGCGGCCAGGCGCTCCTTGTTGGCTCGCTTGGAGGCACCCACGGCCTTGAGGAACTCGGTGTCATCTTTAAACTCCTTAAGCTTCTCCAGCTCAAAGGCGTCCTTCAGCCAGCCGTCGCCAATGGCCTCGGTCACGAGCTTGGCGTAGGTGGGGTTGGCCTCGGCAAAGAAGCGACGGTGCGAGATGCCGTTGGTCTTGTTGTTGAACTTCTCGGGCGTCAGGGCATAGAAGTCCTTGAGCACGATGTTCTTGATGATGTCGGAGTGGATCTTTGCCACGCCGTTGACACTGTGGCTGCAGATCACAGACAGGTTGGCCATGCGAATCTCGCCGTCCCACAGAATGGCGGTCTGGCGCAGACGCTCCTGCCAGCCCTCCTGCGTTGTGTCGAACGACTCGTGCCAACGACGGCTGATCTCGTCGATAATCTGGTACACGCGGGGGAGGAGCTTGGAGAACGTGCCGATGGGCCACTTCTCCAGAGCCTCAGGCAGGATGGTGTGGTTGGTATAGCTCACGACCTGCGTCACGATGTTCCAGGCATCGTCCCACTCGAGCTTCTTCTCGTCGATGAGGATGCGCATGAGCTCGGGGCCGCACATGGCGGGGTGCGTGTCGTTGGTGTGGATGGCCACAAACTGCGGCAGCAGCTCCCAGTTAGCGCCGTGCTCCTTCTCAAAGGTGTCGAGCAGGCTGTAGATACCGGCCGAAACAAACAGGTACTCCTGCTTCAGACGCAGCAGACGGCCGTGCTCGCCAGCGTCGTTGGGGTAGAGGATGGCACTGATGGCCTCGGCCTCGGCGCGCTCGGCATCGGCCAGGGCATAGTCGCCACGGTTGAAGGCCTCCAGATCGAAGTGCTCCTCGACCGGCTCGGCAGCCCAGACGCGCAGCTTGTTGACGGTCTCGCCGGCATAGCCCACGACGGGGATGTCATAAGGGACGGCCAGGATGTCCTGCGTGTCCACCGTGCGGTAGAACGTGCGGCCGTTCTCCTCAAAGCCCTCGACGCGGCCACCAAACTTGATGGTCACGGCCTTGTCCTGACGACGGACCTCCCAGGGATAGCCGTGGGTGAGCCACTCGTCGGTGGCCTCGACCTGGCTGCCGTTGACAATCTCCTGCTTAAACAGGCCGTAGCGGTAGCGCATGCCGTTGCCGTAGCCGGCAATGCCCTCGGCTGCCATGGAATCCAGGAAGCATGCGGCCAGACGGCCCAGGCCACCGTTGCCCAGAGCCGGATCGGGCTCCTGGGTCTCGATGACGGACAGGTCGAAGCCCATGTCGTCGAGCGCCTCGGCGACCATGTCGCGCACGCCAAAGTTGAGCAGGTAGTTGTCGAGCAGGCGGCCGATCAAAAACTCGATCGAGAAGTAGTACACACGCTTTTTGCCCTCGGACACCGCACGGGCGTCGCTCTTGGTGGCAACGGTGCGTGCCTTCTCGGCCACGAGCTTGGCTAGGGCATTAAAGCGGTCCAGGTCGCTGGCGGCCTCGACGCTCTTGCCGCTAATGCTCATGACGGCATCGCGATAGAGCTCGGTAAACTCCTGCTTGTTGTCGAAGATCTTATTCATACGTTCCTTTCCCCCGGGGATGTTTCTCCCGGAACGGTTATGACTTTTATCCTA
>UROJ01000127.1 GCA_900549335.1 uncultured Collinsella sp. | reverse complement strand
CATCGGTACGCTGGCTATCGCCGGCTCGCTGGCCAAGAAGGGTAAGGTCGCCGAGAGCGCCGGTACCCTGTCTACCACCAACGGCATGTTCGTATTCCTGCTCGTGTTCATCGTTCTGCTGATCGGTGCCCTGAGCTTCTTCCCGGCCCTGGCGCTTGGCCCCGTTGCCGAGTTCTTCCAGATGATTGCGTAAAGGAGGGCGCAGATTTATGACTATGCAAAAAGACATGATAGGCCGCGCGGTCCGCGACTCGTTTGCCAAGCTGGATCCTCGCGTCCAGATTCAAAACCCGGTCATGTTCCTAGTGTGGCTTTCCGCCGTCATGACCTCCGTCCTGGCCGTCGCTTCCATTTTCGGTGTGCAGGACGCGGGTGTGCCCACTTACTATGTGGTCGCCATCGCGGTCATCTTGTGGCTCACCGACCTGTTCTCGAACTTCGCCGAGGCGCTTGCCGAGGGCCGCGGTAAGGCCCAGGCCGATTCCCTGCGTGCGGCCAAGAAGGATGTCGAGGCCCATCGCATCGAGTCCGTTGAGGACAAGGAGCACTTCACCGTCGTTCCCGGCACCGAGCTCACGCGCGGCGACCTGGTGATCGTACGCGCCGGCGAGCAGATTCCCGGCGACGGCGACGTCATCGAGGGCGCTGCCTCCGTTGACGAGTCCGCCATCACCGGCGAGTCCGCCCCCGTGGTCCGCGAGGCCGGCGGCGACCGCTCTGCCGTTACCGGCGGTACCACGGTGCTGTCCGACTGGATCATCGTCAAGATCTCCAGTGAGCCCGGCCAGAGCTTCCTGGACAAGATGATCGCGATGGTCGAGGGTGCCGCGCGCAAGAAGACCCCTAACGAGATCGCTCTGGAGATCTTCCTGGTGGCCCTCTCCATCGTCTTTATCCTGGTCACGCTGGCCCTGTATTGTTACTCCTGCTTCTCGGCCGGTCTTAACGACATGGTCAACCCCACGGCCGTGACCACGCTCGTGGCACTGCTCGTGTGCCTGGCTCCCACTACCATCGGCGCCCTTCTGTCCGCCATCGGCATCGCCGGCATGAGCCGTCTGAACGAGGCCAACGTGCTGGCCATGTCCGGCCGCGCCATCGAGGCCGCCGGCGACGTCGACATCCTCATGCTCGACAAGACCGGCACCATCACCCTGGGTAACCGCCAAGCCGCCGAGTTCATCCCGGTCGATGGCGTCGATCCCGCGGAGCTGGCCGATGCCGCCCAGCTTTCCTCGCTGGCCGACGAGACCCCCGAGGGTCGTTCCATCGTCGTGCTCGCCAAGGAGCAGTTCGGTCTGCGCGGTCGCACGCTCGAGGATAAGGGTATGGAGTTCATCCCGTTCACCGCGGCAACGCGTATGTCCGGCGTGAACTACGAGGGCAATGAGATCCGCAAGGGCGCTGCCGATTCCGTGCGCACTTATGTGGAGGCAGCCGGCGGCGTGTTCTCTCAGGAGTGCGACGAGGCCGTCGAGCACATCGCCAAGGCCGGCGGCACCCCGCTGGTCGTGACCAAGAACTGCCGCGTGCTGGGCGTTGTGTACCTTAAGGACATCATCAAGTCCGGCGTTAAGGAAAAGTTCGCCGACCTGCGCAAGATGGGCATCAAGACCATCATGGTGACGGGCGACAACCCGCTCACCGCCGCGGCAATCGCCGCCGAGGCCGGCGTTGACGACTTCCTGGCCGAGGCCACCCCTGAAGGCAAGCTCGAGAAGATCCGCGAGTTCCAGCGTGAGGGCCACCTGGTCGCCATGACCGGCGACGGCACCAACGACGCGCCCGCTCTGGCCCAGGCCGACGTCGCCGTGGCCATGAACACGGGCACCCAGGCTGCCAAGGAGGCCGGCAACATGGTCGACCTCGACTCCAGCCCCACCAAGCTCATCGAGGTCGTGCGTATTGGCAAACAGCTGCTCATGACCCGCGGTTCGCTCACGACCTTCTCGGTGGCCAACGACGTGGCGAAGTACTTCGCTATCATCCCGGCCCTGTTCTCGCCGATCTACTCGGGTCTTGGCGCGCTCAACATCCTCGGTCTGGCAAGCCCGCTGTCCGCGGTTCTTTCGGCCATCATCTATAACGCGCTCGTTATCGTCGCGCTGATCCCGGCCGCGCTGAAGGGCGTTAAGTACCGCGAGGTCCCGTCCGGACAGCTGCTGACCCACAACCTGCTCGTGTGGGGTCTGGGCGGCATCGTTGCTCCGTTCGTATTCATCAAACTCATCGACATGCTGCTCGCGTTCTGCGGCATTATGTAAGTGGAGGTTTGTATGTTCAAAGGTGTTGCATCGCGCGCACTTGGCGTGTTCGCGCTGTTTACCGTTGTCTGCGGCCTGGGCTATACGCTCGTCGTGACCGGCATCGCTCAGGTTGCGTTCCCGTATCAGGCGAACGGTTCACTCATTACGGTCGACGGCAAGGTTGTGGGTTCCGAGCTCATCGGCCAGAACTTCGATGACGAAGCCCACATGTGGGGTCGTATCCAGAACGTGTCAATTGTCGAAGGCGACGACGGCGAGCTCATGGCGTATGGTGCCCCGTCCAACCTGTCCCCGGCGAGTGAGGAGTATCGGCAGCTGATTGATGCGCGCGTGAAGAAGATCCGCGCCGCCAACCCCGATGCCGATATGGACGCTGTGCCCGTCGACCTGGTGACGTGTTCGGGGTCCGGCCTCGACCCCGAGATCTCCCCCGATGCCGCCGAGTACCAGGTACCGCGCCTGGCGAAGGCCACGGGCAAGAGCGAAGGCGAGGTGCGCGAGACCATCGCCCAGTGCACCAAGGGCCGATTCCTGGGCGTCTTCGGTGAGCCCACGGTCAACGTGCTCAAGGTGAACCTTATGCTGGACGGCGCGCTGTAGGTGAGGGAGTGGCGGATGAGGGCATGACTGACTATCTGAGTCCTCAATCCCATCCCGCCCATCGGTTGCGGTGGAATACGGACTGTTTTGCCTGTCAAAAGCCTCATCTACTCCGTATTCCACCGCAACTTTTTGTGGGCTGAGCAAAAGCCGGGGGAGCGTGCGCGGTCGGGTACAGCGCGGGTACTGATACGATAGGTACATCAGCAACTGCCGCCGAGCGGCTCAAACGAAAGGAAGCCTGTATGGAGTCATCCGCCTATCCGATGCTCTTTAGCCCGATCAAGGTCGGTACGACCGAGGTCAAGAACCGCGTCTTTATGCCGCCGGTGTCCACGAACCTGGCCGATCATGGCTACGTGACCGACGACTTGGTCGATCATTACCGTGCTCGTGCCAAGGGCGGCGTTGGCCTCATCATTACCGAGGTCGTGACGGTCGAGCCCACCTATACCTATCTGCCGGGTGACATGTGCTGCTACGACGACACGTTTATCCCCGGTTGGGAAAAGCTCGCCGCGGCCGTCCACGAGTACGGCTGCAAGATCATGCCGCAGCTCTTCCACCCCGCCTACATGGCCTTTAACATTCCGGGCACGCCGCGCCTGATCGCTCCGTCCTTTGTGGGCCCGTCCTATGCCCGCGAGGCGCCGCGCCCCATTACGGTCGATGAGATTCACGAGCTCACGCATCAGTTCGGTGACGCTGCCGTGCGCATGCAGAAGGCCGGCGTCGATGGCGTCGAGGTCCATGCGGCACACGCCCACGGCATGCTCGGCGGCTTTTTGACCCCGCTCTATAACAAGCGCACCGACGAGTACGGCGGCTCGCTCGACGCCCGTATGCGCTTCTTGCTCGAGGTCATCGCCGAGATTCGCGAGCGCTGCGGCAAGGACTTTATCATCGACGTCCGTATCTCGGGCGACGAGTACACCGATGGCGGCCTGACCCTCAACGACATGATCTACGTCTCGCGTCGCCTGGAGAAGGCCGGCGTCGACATGATTCATGTGTCGGGTGGTACCACCATCAAGCGCGGCTCCGCAATTCCCGCCGCCGGTACTCAGCAGGCCTCGCACGCCGCTTGCTCGCGTGAGATTAAGAAGCACGTCAACATTCCTGTCGCCACGGTCGGCCGCATCAACGAGGCCTGGATTGCCGAGGAGCTGATCGAGGATGGCGCTGCCGACATCTGCATGATGGGCCGCGCCAATCTGTGCGATGCCGAGTTCTGCAACAAGGCCGCTGCCGGCAACGCCGACGATATTCGCCCCTGCATTGGCTGCCTGCGCTGCCTGAACGGCATTATGTTTGGCAAGCGCATCTCCTGCACCGTCAACCCGGATGTGGAGCGCGACGAGGCCGGCTACGAGCCTGCCGCCGAGGCCAAGAACGTATTGGTTGTGGGCGCAGGCCCCGCGGGCATGGAGGCAGCCTACATTGCCGCCAAGCGCGGCCACAACGTGGTGCTCGTGGATAAGCAGGACGAACCGGGCGGCGAGATGCGCATCGCAGCCGTTCCGCCGGCAAAGCAGGAACTCACCCGCGTGATCAAGTACCAGTATCGCCGTCTTGCCGAGGCTGGCGTGAAGTGCGTATTTGGCACCGAGCTTTCGGCTGAGGACATTCAGCGTGACTACGCGGGCTACGAGGTCGTCCTGGCTTATGGCGCCGAGCCCATCGCCCCGGCCTTCATGCAGGGCTTTAAGCAGGTTATGACGGCCGACGACCTGTTGGGCGGCAAGGCTTTCCCGGGCAAGAAGATCGTCATCGTGGGCGGCGGCACCGTCGGTTGCGAGACGACAGATTACCTGGCCCCGCTGGTCAACGACCTGTCGCCGGCCAATCGCGATGTCACCGTCATCGAGATGACCAAGACGCTCGCCGCCAACGAGGGCGGCGCCGGCCGCGCGGTGCTCATC
>UROJ01000126.1 GCA_900549335.1 uncultured Collinsella sp. | reverse complement strand
ACCGTTCACCCCTGGAGCACCCCATGGATTCGAATCTCAAACAGCTGCTCTATACGCATACCGAGACCGAAGAGTGGCATCGCACACATCCGGGAGAGCTCAGCCCGCGATATAACAGAGTGGAAACCACAACCATTAACGGCGAAGAGGTCTATCTGTTTGATTGGAAAGAAACTCTCGACGAAAACCCCGTGGGCCTTATCAAGGAGTCGCGCTTTACCGATATTCCTCCTCATATCAATCGGGATATGGAGCTTAACTACGTGTACGACGGCGTCTGCACGTTTATCGTCAACGGACGGCGACTACTCCTTAAAAAGGGCGACGTGCTCATTTGCAACACCGGCGTAGTCAGAAGCGTTCCATACGTTAAGGGCGAGCATGATATCGTCATTTCGATCGTCTTCAAAAAAGAAATGTTCGATTCGTTGTTCCTGAGCCAGCTACCCGGCGCGTCACCATTAACGAATCTTCTATTTGATTTTGTGTCCAAAAACCGCGAGGCCCGAAAATATCTCATTCTTCCAGAGGAATACGCCCGACATGCGCGACGCCTCATCGAGATGCTCTTTATCGAATATCACTTTAAAGATGCCTATTCCAATGAACTCATGAGGCACCTCGCCGTCAGCCTATTCCTTGTTCTCATTCGAGGACTGTACCGACGCTCCGCAACTGATAACCAGGCGATCATGTCGGACGAACGCATCGTGTCGATTCTGAATCATATTGAGCGAAGCTACGGCGACTGCACACTCGAAAGCATTGCGAGCGATACGGGTTATAGCACCAGCTATCTCAGCAGCTTGATCAAGCAAAAAACCGGCAAAACGTTTTCGCAAATCAAGCTCAACCAGCAGCTCACAGAGGCGGCATATCTTCTCAATAACACCGAGCGCAGCGTGCAGTATGTAGCCCGAAAAGTCGGCATCTCCAACATGTCATTCTTTTACTCAAAATTTAAAGAAGCATTCGGCGAAACGCCAGGTGCGTTCAGGACGCATCGGTCTAATTAAAGGCGTTATTACTCAGACCGATCAGCTTCGCGCGACACGGGAATGCGCAATCGAAGCAGCGAGCGCATCGCCTCTACCAGCACAAAGCCGGCGATGCCAACCGTGACCACAACGTCGAGCGGTGTGCCCACAAACCACAGCAGCCCCATGCGATACGACCCGGCATTAAACGCAAAGTGCAGCAGAATCGTGTAGCGAAGCTTTCCGGTGGTCACGAGTACCCAACCAAAAATGAGGCCGGCAGCGCCCGCGTAGCAGCCCTGCACCCAGTTCATGTGCATAAAGCCGAAGACCGCCGCCTGCAGCACGATTGCCGCGGCGACGCCCCAGGTACTCGGGGCCGCCCAGGGCACTATGGCGCCGTCCTGCGCGTTCGCGCGGCGCCGGCGCTTCCAGAACGAACGGCACTGTGGATTAAACGCACGCAGCGAAAACTCAAAGATGATGCCGCGCACCAGGAGCTCTTCGCAAAACGGAGCGCCGAGCACTGTGGTCAAGACAGCAAGAAGGCTGGTATCGCCCATGCCCGTCTCCTCGACGAGCTCGCTATAGTCTGCCGCGACCTCGGGCAGCAGCGACAGTACGCCGTCGCATAGGTAGCTAATGACCACCTGCATGGATAGGCCGATCACGACAACGCAGGCAATGCGCTTCCATGCCGCGCCTGCTCCCCCGCCGAGTGGGCGTTCGCCTTGCCGGCGCGCCATGAAGGAGCGGGGCCACAGATAGCGCCACCACAGCAGCGCCATCAAAAATGACGCCGTCTGAGCGGCAGCCTGGAACCATTGGATATCGAGATTGTCGATCGGATAGCCCGTCAGCACCGACACGGCATCGAGAACTGAAAACAGAACCATGCTCAGGGCAATATCGGCAGCAACAACACCAAAACAGGCAAGCGCCCAAATCATCGCATTGAGCATGCCAACCTCCTCAAAACCCGGCACTTAGGGACGTTCCTTAACTGCCGGCAGAGACGATATGAGCAGGACATAAAAACATTGAGAGCCCCTGCTGCATGAAAGACCGCGGATCAGGCCGACAATGGTGAGTGTCTAATCCAGCCGTGGCGGCCACGCCGCATTCATGGAAGGGGCTCCCATGCTCGATACTACCACCTTCGTCGGACTCGACGTCCACGCCCGCTCGATAAAGGCCGTCTCCCTCGACGTCGTGACCGGGGAGGTGCGCTGCGCGACCTTCGGCTACGACGCCGGGGCCGTCGCGGAGTGGGTGCGGTCCGTGGACCCGAAGGCCAGGTGCGTGTACGAGTCCGGGGTCACGGGGTTCGACCTGCAGAAGAGGCTCTCCGGCCTGGGGGTCGACTGCGTGGTCGGCGCCGTCTCGAAGATGATCAAGCCCAGCGCGGACAGGCGCAGGAAGAACGACCGCAACGACGCCGAGTTCCTCGCCCGCATGCTGTCGGTCGGCAACGTGGTCGAGGTGTGGGTCCCCGACGACGAGTGCGAGGCCGCCCGCGACCTGACCAGGGCGCTCGAGGACGCGAGGGACGACCTCTCGCGCTCGAAGCAGCGGCTCTCCAAGTTCCTGCTCAGGCACGGGCTCGCCTTCGACGAGAGGACGCCCACCGGCCGCAGGAAGGGCAACTGGACCCGGGCGCACTGGTCCTGGATCGAGTCGATTAGGTTCGCGGAGGGGGCCGACGAGGAGGTGCTCGCCTACTACGTCGACGCGGTCAGGCGGGCGGCGGAGGAGAAGGCGCGGCTCGAGGGGCTCGTCGAGGCCGAGGCCCGCAAGCCCAGGTGGAGGAGGAGGGTCGACTCCCTGCGCTGTCTCAAGGGCGTCGACACCGCGTCTGCCGCCGACCTCGTGTTCGAGGCCGGCGAGTTCTCGAGGTTCGGGAACGCCCGCTCGTTCGCGGCGTGGGTCGGCCTGACGCCCTCCGAGCACTCCAGCGGGGAGAGCGACCGCAGGGGCGCGATCACCAAGGCAGGCAACAAGCACCTGAGGAAGGCGCTGGTCGAGGCCGCGTGGCACTACCTGACGTGCTCGGGGCGGCCGAAGGACCTCGCCAAGGGCCAGGCCCCGGACCGGGTCGCCCGCAGGCATGCCGCCAAGGGCGTGCGGAGGCTGGTCGAGAGGCGGGAGGCGCTGCTCGCGCGCGGGGTCCACGGCAACAAGGCGAACGTGGCCACGGCGCGCGAGCTCGCCTGCTGGGTATGGGCGGTCGGCCTCATGGCCGAGGAGGCGTAGGGGGGGGCGGTCCCCCGCACATAAGCCAGTCACCCCGGAAGCGGTTCGATCCGAAGCCGTTGAGGCGAACCTCAGGTCCCTTTTCTGCGAGCGCCCAGGGCGCCACACGCGTGCACAGACTGTCGGTTCGACGTAGAAGCCTCAGCCGTAGCAACGGATTGCCCAGCGAGAGATCGCCGCGGGCGGATATTAAACTGCAAAGACGAGCGTCGGGAAGACACGCCGAGGTCGCCGCGGACGGGTTGATATAGGGAGAGGGCCTGACCCCATATCGTTGGGGCCAGGCCCGATTTTGCCTCTTGACAATGTCCTGCTCATATTAAAAGGAACGTCCCTAAGTGCCGGCAGTTTGGGACAGTCATTGTTGATGAGAATCGGGCGAAATGCCAAAGGCCCCGTTGGGCGAGATGTCGAACGGGAAGGTGCCGCAGCGATTGAACGCGGCGATAAACATGCGGATGGCGTTGGACGGCGTGGTGCCCACGAGCTGGGTTGCCGCCGCGAAGGCTGCCTTCTCCTCGGGCAAGACCTTCGCGACTACGGGGGTCATGTGTTCTGCCATGGCGCTTCCTTTTTGAAACGACGGTAGTGCGGATAGATGCGGGCCACGCGGCTGGGCGACGGGCTGTGAAGGCAACCCGATTGGCCCGCATCCGGAGTTTGTTTCTGCGGCGTTGGTATTACTTGGTATCCCTAAGTATTACCCCTCAGATAGAATACCACACCCGACCCCATGGGGACGGAGGAAAACGAATCATTTTGTTGCTGAGTTAGTATTTAGAGCGTGATGATATCCGAGATATCGAGGGCCTGAGCATCGGCGGTGTCGTGCGTGGCAAGCAGGAGCATGCGGCCGTCGAGCAAGTCGAGCACAGCGTCGGCCGTCACATCGCGCGCGGCGGCATCCAGGCCGGTAAAGGGCTCGTCAAGAATCACCGCGCCGCCCGGGCACAGCAGGGCTCGAGCGATCTCGACGCGACGGCGCTGCCCGCCCGAAAGCTCGGCCACGCGAGCATGCACATCGACCCCCGGCACCAGCAAGCGCAACAGGGCCGCAGCACTCGAGGCGTCCACGCGTGCATCGGCGCACACCAGCACGTTATCCAGCGCCGAGGCGGACTCGACCAAGCGTGCATCCTGAAACACCATCGAGCACGGTGCGCACTCCCCTGCCGCAAGGGCAAGGAGCGTCGACTTACCCGCACCCGAGGCGCCCATCACACAGATACGCCCACCCGCGGGCACGTTGAGCACCAGTCCGTCGAGCGCCGGCGCCCAGGGCGCGCGATCGCCCACGGCAAGCGCAAGCTCCGCCGCAGCGCCATCGCCCGCAGCCCTCGCACGCCCGCGCAGCCCATGCCCATGCGCCCGCACGGCCGCACCCCACGCCACGGGCCCCGAAACCCGCAGCAGCCACACCAGCACGCGCTCACACGCCCACGAGGCGGCAACGACCAGCACGGTCCAAGCCAGCAGGTCGGCCGTCTCAATCAAAAGCTTCGCCTGATAGATGCGCTCACCCACGGTGCCCACCGCCATGCCGATCAGCTCGGCTGCCAC
>UROJ01000125.1 GCA_900549335.1 uncultured Collinsella sp. | reverse complement strand
TATGCTCAACCGTCTGTTCTACTACGGCAAAGTTTCCGATAAGCAAGCTCAGACCATTCAAGGGGTCAAGGAGCTTAAGCAGCAGCTCACCGATAAGCAGGCCGAGCAGGAGAAGAACGTCGCCGCCACGCAAAAGAAGGTCGACGAGCTTAACGCCCAGCAGGCTGAAGCCCAGAACGTCGTAAACTCCCTGGATTCGCAGCTGCAGGCCGAGCTTGCCGCCGAGGCCGAGGCCAACGCCGCGCTGCAGGCCGGCATCAACGCCAGCACCGCCGAGAAGGCCACGGTGAGCAACGAGACTGCCGGTACGACCGAGAACACCAACAACGGTGGCCAGACCAGCAATAACAACAACCAGGGCGGCAACACTCCGGCTCCTACGCCGGCACCTGCTCCGACGCCGCAGCCCTCCACGCCTGCTCCGGCTCCGACGCCTTCTGCTCCGAGCCAGTCCGTCGACGGCGGTTCTGTTGTCTCGCGTGCATACAGCAAGCTTGGTTGCGCCTATTCCTGGGGCGGAATTGGCCCGAACAGCTTCGACTGCTCTGGTTTTGTAAGCTATTGCCTTACTGGTCGCTATTGCCGCCTGGGCACCACGGGCACCTTTATGGGCTGGACGCGTGTGTCCGATCCGCAGCCCGGTGACGTTGTAGTCAACTTGTACCACACCGGCATTTACATCGGTGGTGGTCAGATGATTCATGCTTCTGACTACAACACGGGTGTTATCATCAGCTCCGTTGCCGCCGGCATGAACAACAACTACATTTTCGTGCGCTACTAAGTATTCAGATAAAGCAAACGGATATGGACCTCGTGGCTTTGAGTCATGGGGTCCATTCTTTTGCCTTTAGTGCAGTCCGCTATCTAGTTTTGAATACTAGATAGCGGCCCAATCGGTCTGCAAGATGGCTATAATTGAATGGGAACGATTAGAAAGGACCCTCTATGAGCTGGGCACTTATCTCCGATTCAAGCTGCAACCTCCGCGATTGGCAACCGACCGCGCCCCATACCACCTTTGCATTTGCGCCCCTCAAAATTCGAGTGGGGGAGCATGAATTCGTCGATGACCTTTCGCTCGATGTTCATGAGCTCAACTGCGCTGTTCAGGCGGAGACGAACGCTTCTTCGAGCGCTTGTCCCAGCGTAGGGGAGTGGGCCGAGCTCTTCAAATTGGCAGACAAGACCATCTGCATGCCGATCTCTGAGGGCGTGTCGGGCAGCTACAACGCGGCAGCCACGGCTCGCGATATGGTTCTTGCCGAGGAGCCCGACCGACAGATTCATCTAGTCAATTCACGCGCAGCTGGCGGCAAAATGGACCTCATTTTCTTGCTGTTCGACCGCTATCTTGCAAGCAATCCGAATGTCTCATTCGAGGATGCTTGCGCATACTTCGATAGCCTTGAACAGAACAGCAAAATCCTCTTCAGTTTGTGCAATTACGAAAACCTCGCCAAAGCCGGACGTATCCCTAAGGCAGCCGGCGTCATTGCCAACAAGCTCAATATCCGTATTTTGGGCACAGCGAGTGAGGCCGGTAAAATCGAACTCGTCGGGCACACGCGTGGCGAAAAGAAGATGCTCAACAAGATCATCGACACTATGGAAGCCGAGGGCTTTACGGGCGGTGAGGTCGTCATAGATCACGTTGAGAACGAAGCTGGAGCCCAGGCGCTCACTGACCGCATAGTCGAGCATTGGCCCGGCTCCAAGACCATCATCATGCCCTGCAACGGCCTGGATTCCTATTACGCCGAGATGCACGGCCTCATCATCGGCTACGGCATGGGCGTAGCTTCGGGCAAATAAAGTCCAACCAAGCAAAAATACGGGCGGGACAAAGCGACAGATGGCTCTTTGTCCCGCCCGTTTTATACGTCGGCTAGCTATTAAACCCGTTGAACTTGAGATAGCTCATCAAGTAAGCCTTCGAAACGAAGGACGATACCGCGCTACGCACAAGCAGCGACTCACGCGTTACCTGATGCGCCGTATCGGGCACGGGAGTCTGCTCGACGGAAAACGCCGCACGAATCGATGCCTCGAGCTGATCGACCACATAATCAAAGGCCGTCGGGGCATCGTAGCTCAAACGCTGAATGTTAAAGAGTGCCTGCACCGCAGCAATAGGTAGCACCTGCTTAAAGATGCAGATAGCGATCAGGCGGGCAATCTGCTCGCGGCCATATTGCTTTTTGACCGGAGCAGGCACTAGGCCGACCTTTACGTAGTTATTGATCATCGATGGCGTAATGATAGGCTGCTCAACGCAAATGGACAGCGGCTCCATCCAAAGCGCAACATACTCAATAACCTGGTCGCGGTAGAGTGTCACATTGGGCAACTGGTCATAGCGCGGCAGACTCAACGTATTGAGTTTGCGCACGATATCGGACTGAATAAATGCATCGGGCAGCACAGTGGGCTGAATATCCTCAGGCTTAATGCTGACCGACGAATCGGACATCGGGATAACGCGTTTGGCGTGGTTCATAAGGATCCTCCGTTCATTAGCTATATTGTATTCTAGGTTATCTAGTTTTGCATACTATATAACCGGAAAGTAAAAGTGGTTGGACAGCACATTGATACACCGTCCAACCACTTTGTTAAAAGACAACAACCTTACATAAGATATATTATCGTACTTATCCGTGGAGAAATGCGTATGCTCTGGTTGCCGCTATGGCTCCATCAGAAACGGCGGTCACAACCTGACGTAAAAGCTTGGAACGGATGTCGCCAGCGGCAAATAGACCTGGCGTGCGGGTCGCCATGGATTCATCAGTCAGAATGCCGCCATCAGGCGCCAGATCGACTAGATGCTCAACAAGCTCGGTATGGGGTTGCGTCCCGGTAAAGACAAAGATACCAAACGAGCCGGGCTCAAATGAATCGGTATGAGTCTCACCGGATGCATTGTCCTTAAAGGTAATCGTCGTTGGCATGGCTTCGCCCGAGAGCTCCACAATACTAGTTTGGTACCTAACTGAAATATTATCTTTTGCAAGAACTTTTTGAACCACACCATCGGGGGCACGGAACTGATCGCGGCGCAAAACGATGGTCACGCTGCTGGCGATTTCTGACAAGAACAGAGCTTCCTCGCATGCCGAATTGCCACCACCGATTACAAAGACCTGTTTGCCACGGAAGAACATGCCGTCACACGTCGCGCAATACGAAACGCCACGACCGCGATACGTATCCTCGCCAGCGAAACCTGCCGGACGCGGCGTGGCACCCATGCAAGCGATAACACTCCTAGCCGTCGTATCACCAACATCGTGATGAACGGTAAACAATTTGGAGCCGGCATCGTAATCGACACCCGTCACCATGCTCCATTCAACCTGAGCCCCTAGGCCTTCTGCATGTTGTTGGAATCGCTCACCGAGTTCAGCGCCGCTCAGTAGCGGAATGCCCGGATAGTTCTCGACCTCATTGGTTGTGGCGATCTGTCCTCCCGACATGCCCTGCTCAATCACGGTCGTCGTTAGGTTGGCGCGCGCCGCGTAAATGGCTGCAGCATAGCCCGCAGGGCCGCCGCCGATAATAGCAACATCGATCGGCTGATGGGTAGTCATGAAGAGACCTCCTGTCGAAAGATTGGCGTTCTTTGCGCTCATACCCAAATTTACGTGAACATGACACTCATGCACTACAATGATAAATCGCGTAACAAAGCTGAAGGGGAGTTATCGATGGATCAAATGCAGACGAGCAATAGCGCTCCCCTGCCCATGCAAGCTACTCCCCAACCGGAGCAAATGACCGTTTCACCTGCACAAAAACCCCTAGTAACCATCGTGCACGCATCGGTTGGATCGGGCCACAAAGCCGCCGCCAACGCGATTGCACAAGCATTTGACCTTATCAGCGGCACCAAGGGAATCCCTGAGGATGTTGAGATCGAAGTCCTGGATATCCTCGATTTTGGACGTATTAGGTTCGATGGTAATAAAACAGCAGCTTCGTTTACCGGCGCCACGCGTCCCATATATGACCTAACCTGGCGATACACGTTTACGGGACATCTGCTCTGGGGCGGAGGCACGGCATGGTCACGTATTATGTTCCCTGCCTTCAACGAATATGTCCGCACCCGCAGGCCCATAGCCGTGGTCGCAACACACATCACGGCGGCCAACGTCGCTGTGGGTGCCCGCGTCATCACGGGTATCGATTATCCCGTCATCTGCGTACCAACAGACTATGAAGTCGAAGGCTTTTGGCCCCACAAGGACACCGATCTGTTCTGCGTAGCCAACGAATTTATGGCCGAGACACTTCGCCCCCGTAAAGTTCCCGAGACCAAAATCCGCATTACAGGCATCCCCATTCGCGCCGGGTTTGATACGGACTACAATCGCGAGGAAGAACTCGAGAAGTTCAATCTCCCCGCTGACAAGACCGTTGTGTTGGTGATGGCCGGTGCCAGTTTGCCTCAACCGTACGTTCGCTTTCGCGCGGAGATGGACCGCACACTCCCCTTCCTGCGCAGCTTCGAGGACATGCACTTTGTCTTTTTGCCGGGCAAGGATGAGGAATACGCCACCCGCCTCAAGACGCTCTTCGACGCCATGAAGCTCGAAAACGTCACGGTTCTGGACTACGTGGACGATATGGCAGCCCTCATGCACGGCTGCGACCTGGCAATCCTCAAATCGGGCGGACTCACCGTCACCGAATGCCTATGCGCGCATCTGCCGATGATCCTGCTGGGCAAATCATATGGTCAAGAAAAGGCCAACACCACCATGCTCACCGGAATGGGCGCCAGCATGCATGTCACCACCGCACGAGAACTCATCGTAACCCTGCGCCATCTGCACGATCATCCCGAATCACTCAAAGCCCTACTCAT
>UROJ01000124.1 GCA_900549335.1 uncultured Collinsella sp. | reverse complement strand
ATCGACACCGAGCACGTTAAATGCGATACCTGTACCGCACCGGAGCCTATGGAGCTCGACGCCAGTGACGAGGCCTCGCGCGGCTGGCCTACCGTCGACATCGAGACCAACCCCTACAAGGCGCAGTTCCCACTGTTCCAGCAGCACCCCGAGATCGCCTTCCTCGATAGCGCCGCCACCGCGCAGCGCCCCGCCTGCGTGCTCGACGCCGAGCGCGACTTCTACCAGCGCATGAACGCCAACCCCCTGCGCGGCCTTTACTCGCTGTCCGTCGAGGCCACCGAGGCCATCGCGAAGGTGCGCCAGCAGATCGCCGACCTCATCGGCGCTTCCCAGGCCAACGAGGTCGTCTTCACCCGCAACACGAGCGAGTCGCTCAACCTGGTCGCCAAGAGCTTTGCGCCCACAGTCCTCGAGCCGGGCGACGAGGTCGTCATCACCATCATGGAGCACCACTCCAACCTGATTCCGTGGCAGCAGGTCTGCCGCGAGACCGGCGCCAAGCTCGTCTACCTCTACCCCACCAAGACCGGCCAGCTCACGACCGAGGAGGTTCTGTCCAAGGTGAGCCCCAAGACCAAGATCTTGGCCGTGGGTCAGGTCTCTAACGTCCTGGGCGTTGAGAACCCGGTCAAGAACCTCGGCAAGCTCGTGCACAAGTACGGCGGCTATCTGGTCGTCGACGGCGCGCAGTCGCTGCCGCACATGCCGGTCGATGTGGCCGACCTGGGCGCCGACTTCTTTGCCTTTAGCGCACACAAGGCCATGGGTCCCATGGGCATTGGCGTGCTGTGGGGCAAAATGGACCTGCTCAACGCCATGCCACCCATGCTCACCGGTGGCGAGATGATCGATTCGGTCACCGAGCAGGACGCCGTCTGGGCGCCCGTCCCCGAGAAGTTCGAGGCCGGCACGCAGGACGCCGCCGGCATCTTCGCCACGGGCGCCGCCCTTGATTACCTGGTCAACACGGTGGGTTACGAGAACATCCAGGCCCGCGAGCAGGCACTCGTCCACTATCTGATGGGCGAACTCATGCAGCTCGACTTTGTCCAAATCATCGGTTCCATCTACTGGGACAACCACCACGGCGTTGTGAGCTTTAACGTCAAGGGAATTCACCCGCACGACGTCGCGAGCATCATGGACATGGACGGCGTCTGCATCCGCGCCGGCCACCACTGCGCTCAGCCGCTGCTCACCTGGCTGGGCGTCGAGAACCTTGCCTGCTGCCGCGCCAGCGTGGCCTTCTACAACGACAAGGCCGACATCGACAAGTTCATCGCCGGCCTGCATCACGTTTGGAGCACGTTCAATGGGTAATCTGTACACCTCCACCACGTTTATGGAGCACAACTCGCACCCCGACTATAAGTACGAGATGGATGCCCCCACGCATGAGCACGACGGCATCAACCCCAGCTGTGGCGACGAGCTCACCTTGCAGCTGCGTGTCGAGAAGGGCGTGATCGAGGAGGCCTCGTTTACCGGGCACGGCTGCGCCATCAGCCAGGCCAGCGCCGACATCATGGCCGACCTCATCACCGGCGAGACCGTCGAGGAAGCTCACCGCTTGGCAGAGCTCTTCCTCGCCATGATCCGCGGCGAGAAGCTCTCCGAGGACGACCTGGAAGACCTGGACGAAGCCGCCCAGCTCCAGGACATCTCGCACATGCCCGCCCGCGTCAAATGCGCCGAGCTCGCCTGGCGCACCCTCGACGGCATGCTCGAGGGACAAGTTAACGAATAGCGGATGCCCTAAATCCAAGGATTTTGATTGTCGAGCCGTCCGATACGGACGACTCGGCTTTTTCATAACGAGCGCGGATACACAGTCCGCGCGTCCGGCGCCCGGTCTGTCATTTACTGCGCTGTCAGCTGCGAACACGGGCGTTTTCCACAGCATCAAATGCCTGCCGCAGGGCCACGGACCCGCCAAGCAATGTGCCAAGCCCCGTCCTACCGGGCTCCGGCTCGCCTCGCGCCTGCCGCAGACGGGTCCCCTAGGGTGCGGCGTGCATTTTTGCGAGTATTCAGCACGACAAGCCGTATGTATACGCATTGGAAGCGTTAATCAACATCTCCAGTCGCCTTTATATTGCGTTTTAGAACAAGAATCGTGGTCTCAGGAGGCGCAAACATGAGTTTCGGGAGCGTATCGGCAGGCATAAATAGTTTCAGAGCCCGTATGTTGCAAAATAGCGGCGGCGCCGACAGCACCACGATGCAGAAAACTCCGCTTTTTGCACGGCGCGGACGGGGGTAGGAACGGGCAAAACCGAGCGGAGCCGTAATTTTATGCATGACGGCAATCGTTCTATGCAAATAAAGAAGCGCAGTGACCGTACCAAGCTTTTAGAACAATAGTTGTGGCATATGGGCGACCCCAGCTGCGGTGCACAGGCGGCCCTACACCACGTTTCCGCCAGTCCGCACCGCTGTTCGTGCACAGGCACGCACAATGCGAGAAACGGTACTTTTGCCAATCCCCGTATACCGCTCAATCTGACGCACCGTAAAACCGGCATCGTGCAATCCAAGAATAACGATGTTGCGCTGCGCCGACGGTGTGGCTTTAACCCCGTTGAGCTTAACCCCGAGCCCCTTCGACAACTTGTCGGCAAAGGCTCGCCGCTCCCACTCCGTCTCTTCTAGATCGGGCATCGCCGGCTCGCAGCCGTCGGGCGTCGAAAGCGAATAGGCAATAAAGGCCTTGGCGGAACCAAAAAGCTCAAGCACGCAAGAAGGATCAGAAAATCCCCTCGCGACATCAGCCGCGTCACCGTCGTAAGCGCGCAAATGCTCGGCAAAGCTGCTCCAGGGATAACGCTCGATTAAGCTGATGCCCGCCTCCTGCGGATCGGCGTGTACGGAGCGAATAGCCTCCATCACCTGCCAGTCGGTATCGAGCGAGCGCCGGTCAAAACGGTTCTGGAACAGATGGCCTGTGCGCCTCGTGCGTTTATTGAACCGCCGCGCGTACGTCAAAAGCAGTCGGTGCATCGCCGCGCTCATCCTGTCCTCGTAATCTGCAAGCACCAAATGCACGTGATTGCCCATAAGGCACCAGGCGATAACCGTCACGCCCGCCTCGCGGCAGCACTCGCGCATCAGCTCCAAAAACTCCCGCCGGTCTTCATCGCCCTCAAAGATGAGCTGTTTGCCCGCACCGCGAGCACAGACATGGTAAAAGCCCGTAACCGTTCTCCAAACGCGCTGCATGGCGCTCCCTTCGCCGGGATCTGCTTGCCATCCAATACAGCACGATTGAAGCGTGCCATCAAAACATTCACGCAAAACAATACACTCGCGCGGCAAAAGGCAGTAAACAGGCGGCGAACGGCACCGTTGCAACAGGTCAACCCCCGCAACGCTTACAAGAGCCGACCAAAAGCTTGCCCAAGACGGACCCCCTCTATGGAAGTTCGCGACCAAAGAACATAGAGTTAAACCGTTTCAATTAAAACTTCCAGACTTCTCGCTACGAAAACTGAGCCGTTCGCCGAATATTCCGTGCATTTCGCGGTATTATAGGGGCTGCATGTCATGTCCCTTTCGAAGGGTCGCCCGGCAATCGCCAGCCACGACCCCCAGACGGGACGCCAACACGATAGAGAGGAGAGGCATGCAGTACTCACAGGAAGTGGAGAACATGTGCCCCGTTGCCAAGGGTGCATACCACGGCCCCGCACCCATCCCCGAGGAGGGCAAGTGGGTCCAGGCTAAGGAGATTTCCGACATCTCCGGTCTTACGCACGGTGTGGGTTGGTGCGCACCTCAGCAGGGCGCCTGCAAGCTCACGCTGAACGTCAAGGACGGCATCATCGAGGAGGCCCTCGTTGAGACCATCGGCTGCTCGGGTATGACCCACTCTGCCGCCATGGCTTCCGAGATCCTTCCCGGTAAGACCATCCTCGAGGCCCTCAACACCGACCTCGTCTGCGACGCCATCAACGTTGCTATGCGCGAGATCTTCCTGCAGATCGTTTACGGCCGCAGCCAGACCGCGTTCTCCGAGGGCGGCCTGCCCGTGGGCGCCTCCCTCGACGACCTCGGCAAGGGCCTTCGCTCTCAGGTCGGCACCATGTTCGGCACCAAGGCCAAGGGCGCTCGTTACCTCGAGCTCGCTCAGGGCTACGTCACCCGCATGGCTCTCAACGACAAGAACGAGATCATCGCATTCGAGTTCCTGAACCTCGGCAAGTTCACCGACGCCGTCAAGGCCGGCAAGACCCCCGAGGAGGCCATCGCTGGCGCTATGGGCCACTATGGTCAGTGGGAGAACGCTGCCAAGTACATCGACCCGCGCACGGACGAGGAGACTCACTCCGTCGCCAGCGTGTTCCCGGTTCACGAGTAGAAAGGGAGGGAAATAACTATGACTGTTACGTTCGAAGGTTACGAGCGCCGCGCTGACAAGATCAACAAGTGCCTCGCCGACAACGGCATCGCCTCCCTCGAGGAAGCTCTGCAGATCTGCACCGACAAGGGCTTCAACCCGCGTGAGATCGTCAACAACACCCAGTCCATCGCCTTCCAGAACGCCGAGTGGGCCTACACCCTCGGTTGCGCTCTCGCTGTCAAGCGTGGCGCCAAGTCCGCTTCTGAGGCTGCCGCCATCATCGGCGAGGGCATCCAGGCCTTCACCGTTCCCGGCTCCGTCGCCGAGGACCGCAAGGTCGGTCTGGGCCACGGCAACCTGGGCGCTATGCTGCTCTCCGACGACACCGAGTGCTTCGCCTTCCTGGCCGGCCACGAGTCCTTCGCTGCCGCCGAGGGCGCTATCGGCCTGGCTCTGAACGCCAACAAGGCTCGCAAGAAGCCGCTGCGCGTCATCCTCAACGGTCTGGGCAAGGACGCTGCTCAGATCATCGCCCGCATCAACGGCTTCACCTACGTGAAGACCCAGTTCGACT
>UROJ01000123.1 GCA_900549335.1 uncultured Collinsella sp. | reverse complement strand
TACATAAACAGGGCGCCCAAGGCGCACATCAGCGCCATGGTAACGAGCTGTTTGGTGCTCCACCTATTCGTGTTCTCAAAATGGATATGCTGCGACTGTTCAGACATAAGATCACCTGCCTCTTTCATCCGGACTCTAACCGTTGGTACTGGGATCTCACCAGTTCAGCCGGCATGCGAACCAACACACGCTCGGGTCGCGGACTCATCGGCTCGGTCGCAGACACCTCGCCTGCGCCACGGCACCCCTTTGGCACCGCCCGATTTACCGCCAGTGGGGAATTTCACCCCGCCCTGAAACAGCAATTGCAAGTGTAGCACGAGGGAAGAGAGGCGCAAGTACACCAAGGGTAATTTCTGGCGAGGACCAGTTGCCGCAACAACCGCGTTCCCCACCCATCCCAAAGTAACGCGCCTTTCGCGGCAAAGCCGCGAAACAGCGAAAGGGACACGTATTCCCATCAACCACATCCTTCTCCGCGAGCCGACCTCAAGGCCGTAAACGCAGGGAATCCGGGGGCGTGACGGGGTTTCTCTCCGGAACATTCCGCAGGACGCAAAGAGGCTCCGCAGCGCGAAGCGCGATGCGGAGCCTCTTTGCATGTCCGAGGACGTTCCGGAGAGAAACCCCGTCACGCCCCCGGATTCCCGGTGGGAGTTCTAGACCTTGTCGGCCTTAGTACATACCGCCGCCCTGCTGACCAGCGGTAGCAGCAGCGATAGCGTCCTCAAGCTGAGTGTTCTTGGGCACATCGGAGACGGTAGCCTCGGTGATGAGGATCAGGCTGGCGACAGAAGCAGCGTTCTGCAGGGTGACGCGGCTGACCTTGACGGGGTCGAGGACGCCCATCTCGATCATGTCGCCCCACTCGCCGTTGGCAGAGTTGAGACCCTGGCCGGCGGGCAGCTCGGCAACCTTGTCGACCACGACAGCGCCCTCAAAGCCAGCGTTCTTGGCGATGGTGGCGACCGGAGCAGTCAGAGCCTTCTTGACGATGTCGACGCCGATCTTCTCCTCGGGGTCGTCAAGCTCAACGGCGTCGAGCGCAGGCGCAGCGTCCATGAAGGCGACGCCGCCGCCAGCGACAATGCCCTCCTCGACAGCAGCGCGGGTAGCCTGAAGGGCATCCTCGACGCGATGCTTGATCTCCTTGAGCTCGGACTCGGTAGCAGCGCCGACCTTGATGACGGCAACGCCACCGGAGAGCTTGGCCAGGCGCTCCTGGAGCTTCTCACGGTCGAAGTCAGAGGTGGTGTTCTCCATCTCACCCTTGATCTGAGCGATACGAGCGTCGATGGCCTCCTTGGAGCCAGCGCCGCCGACGACGACGGTGTTGTCCTTGGAGATGGTAACGGACTTAGCGGTACCGAGCATATCGGCAGTGATGTCAGCGACCTTCACGCCCAGCTCGTCCAGAGCGGCCTGACCACCGGTGAGGACGGCGATGTCCTCGAGGATACGCTTGCGGCGATCGCCGTAGCCCGGAGCCTTGACGGCGCAGACGTTGAGGGCGCCACGGATCTTGTTGAGAACCAGGGTAGGCAGAGCCTCGCCGTCGATGTCCTCAGCGATGATGAGCAGGCCACGGCCAGCGCGCTGGACAGCCTCGAGAACGGGCATAATGTCCTGAACGCTGGAGATCTTCTGGTCGGTGATGAGGATGTACGGATCCTTCATCACGGCCTCCATGCGGTCGTTATCCGTGACGAAGTAAGCGGAGACATAGCCCTTGTCGAACTGCATGCCCTCGACGGTGTCGATGGTGATGTCGAACGTCTGGGAATCCTCGACGGTGATGACGCCGTCCTTGCCCACGACCTCCATGGCCTCGGCGATCTTCTCACCGACCTCGGGGTCACCGGCAGAGATGGTACCGACGGAAGCGATCTGCTCCTTGGTCTCGACCGGCTTGGCCTGCTTCTTCATCTCGGCGACGGCGGCGTTTACAGCCTTGTCGATGCCGCGACGGATGGCCAGCGGGTTGGCACCGGCGGCGACGTTACGCAGACCGTCGTTGACGATAGCCTGAGCGAGCAGGGTTGCGGTGGTGGTGCCGTCACCCACGGTGTCGTTGGTCTTGGTGGCGACCTCCTTCACCAGCTGGGCGCCCATGTTCTCGATGTTGTCCTCGAGCTCAATCTCCTTGGCGACGGAAACGCCGTCGTTGGTGATGGTCGGAGCACCGAACGTGCGCTGCAGCGCAACGTAGCGACCCTTGGGGCCCATGGTGACGGTAACGGCATCGGCCAGAGTGTTGACGCCCTTGGCAAGCTTAGCGCGGGCATCGGTGTTGAACGTAATGTTCTTTGCCATGGTAGGTAATCCTCCAAAAGAAATGTGACTCGCGTCGCCGCTTCCGAGTCCTGTGCGGCGGGCGCGTTCAAAGACGAATCAGAGATTCTGACGAGACTAGGCCTCGACGACGGCGTAGATGTCGTCGGCGCGCATCAGCAGATACTTCTCGCCGTCGACCTTGACCTCGTTGCCACCGAACTTACCGTAGATGACAACGTCGCCAACCTTGACGTCCATGGGGATGCGCTCACCCTTGTCGTTGACCTTGCCGGCGCCAACGGCAACGATGGTGCCACGCTGCGGTTTCTCCTGAGCGTTGCTGGCGATATACAGACCAGAAGCGGTCTTCTGCTCGGCCTCGTCGGGCTTGACCAGAACACGATCTGCAAGCGGCTTCAAAGACGACATGCTTGTCTCCTCCTTTTTGGGCCGCGCGGTTATACCACGCGAATTAGCCCTTTTTGTTTGCGTACGCGTTGAATGGTACCCACGAATGGCGGGTTATACAACACAGAGTCAAAAAATCTTATTTTTTGGCACTTAGATTTTCTGAATGCCGGAGGATAACTTAGCGATGCCTCCCGTGTGGCTCCGGAGGCAGGTTAACTAATTCGGTCCCGGCATTCAGAAAAGTCAGTGCAGCAAAATGGCGATGCGGATAGGAACGTGGGCATGGTTTTCGCTGCGCGCACGGGTCCCCTGGGGAGCGCCGTGCATTTTTGGGAGTATTCAGCAAGCCAGGACGGCTGCATACACGCCGGACACACCATATTGGTCCCAAGGACGCCTTCGACCGGCGATTTGAGTCGGCAGGCAAACCCCGTCAGGACAAAAAGGCATGCTTCGCGCCGCGCCGGACCCCAAAATGACGTCGACCTCCACAATGCCACCCGACTGCAGCGGCACCGGCAGAGCTCGCGGTGCTGAATACTCCGTTTTTTGCACGGCACGGGCGGGGGTACATCAGGATCAGGAAGGACATCCCAGCCTTTTTATGCAATCTGTAATGGGAAGTATGCAAAACACCAAGAGATAGCATTGCTGGTGTCCAAATTGAGCGCGGGGCAGCAGCACCTCCGCCCCGCACCCAAATCCAACAGAGCAGGGACGCTCATGGCAGATCCCCACCAAAACGCAAACGCGGCTCGAGCGCCATCCCAAAATAGGCTGCGCGAGCCGCGTTTAACGGTACGACATGAATATTAGCGCTCGTAAATCAAGTTGCCTGCCAGGTAGGTGGCCTGAACCTTGGTGACCTGGAGCTCTTGGGGGTCAACGGTGAGCGGGTTTTGGTCCAGGACTACCAGGTCGGCGTATTTGCCTGGCCCCAAGCTGCCGAGGTTTTGCTCGTCGCCTGCCGCGTAGGCGCTGCCCAGAGTGTAGTTGCGCAGGGCCGTTGCTGCATCGATGCGCTCGCTCGGCAACCAGCCGCCCTCGGGCCAGTGGCTTTTGGGGTCCTGGCGCGTGATAGCCGTGTAGAGCACGTTCATGCTGGTAACAGCTGTTATGGGGCTATCGGTGCCGAAGGCTTGGCGAATGCCGCGCTGCTTATAGGTCGCAAACGGCCACATGATGCGGCTGCGCTCCAAGCCCAGGTCGCGCTCGGGGCCGCCCGGGTCGAGTGTAATGTGACAGGGCTGGCTCGAGGCAACGACGTTAAGCTTGCGTAGACGATCGATGTCCTCGGGCAAGAGGTTCTCCAGATGCTCGAGCGTGTTATGACCGTGCTGGGGCAGGCCGTACAGGTCGGCGGCCTCCTCAAAGATATCGAGCGCGGCATGGATGGCACCGTCGCCGATGACGTGAATACGCACAGTGTGGCCACGCTCCGCAGCCGCCAGAACCAGCTTGCGCATGCGCTCGGCGGGAACCGTCAGACGGCCCTGGTCGCCCGGGAAGCGCGGATTGGTATAGGGCTCGGTGAGATATGCCGTGTGTTCGCTCGACACGCCATCGAAGAACTGCTTAAAACCAGGCGCCGAGAGCAGCGCGTTGTTCGCGTAGCGGGTCTGGAGTTCTTCCAAGCGCGATTGGTCATCCAGCAGTGTGGGGAATAGATGGGCTCGGATGCCCAGTTTGCCGGCTGCCTGCAGTTTGTCGTAGACGTCGTCGCGGATAAAGTCGCAGCCCGGCATGGGCATGAGCGACATATCGCATATCGAGGTGATGCCCTGCTCGGCCATCCGCCTCATTTGATCGGCGTAAGCGCTTGCGATGCGATCCTCGCCCAGCCACTCAAGGCAGCGCGGTAGCAGCTGCATGGCAGCCGCCTCGTGAGCAATGCCCGTGAGCTCGCCGTTTGCATCCTTGTCGTAGCTGCCGCCCGCTGGCGGCTCGCTGTCGCGTGTGACGCCGAGCGCCTCGAGTGCGCGGCTGTTGAGCCAAAGCGTATGCCCGTCGCCCGAATACATAACGCAGGGACGATCGGGGAATGCCGCATCGAGCGACGCCTTGGTAGGATGCTCGGGCGGGTCCCAACGGTAGTCGCGCCAGCCCTGCGTCACAACCCAAGCGTCGTCGGGCAGGTCCCGGGAAAACTCGAGCGCGTGCTGCACCAGCGCAGCCTCGGACGTGCCCATATCCATGAGCATGTACGGCGAGGAGCCGACCGAGGTATGGAAG
>UROJ01000122.1 GCA_900549335.1 uncultured Collinsella sp. | reverse complement strand
CAATGATTTTTTAATCCCCGTCCCAGAAAAATCACTGGGTGGGCGTGGGGGCCGGAGTTGGCCCCCGGAGATTTTTAGCGCTGGCCTGCGTCCTCGAGGAGGGCGTCCCAGATGGCAAGGGCGGCGGCTGCTTCGGCTACGGGGACAGCTCGGGGGACGATGCAGGGATCGTGGCGGCCGTGGACCGAGAGCTCGGCATTTTCCATAGCGTCCATGTCCACCGTCTGCTGCTCGCGGCCAATGGAGGGCGTCGGCTTTACGGCCATGCGCCACATGACGGGCGCGCCGGTCGAAATACCGCCCAGGATGCCGCCGGCGTTGTTGGACTCGACCTCGATCTCGCCGGTCTCGGCATCGATGCGATACGGATCATTGTTCTCGCTGCCGCGCATGGCGGCCACGGCAAAGCCCATGCCAAACTCCACGCCCTTTACGGCGGGAATGCCAAACGCGATCTGCGCGATGCGGTTCTCGATGCCGTCGAACATGGGGTCGCCGATGCCTGCGGGAAGCCCGTAAATGCCGCACTCCACGATGCCGCCGATGCTGTCGAGTTCGTCGCGCGCGGCTAGGATTTCCTCGCGCATGCGGCCGGCTGCGGCGGCGTCAATGCACGGCAGATCGTTCGTAAGGATCGCCTTGCGGTCGGCCTCGCGATAGACCATATCGTCCATCGGCAGGTCGGAGATGCCGCCGATCTGCGCCACA
Organism: uncultured Collinsella sp.; assembly: GCA_900549335.1. Taxonomy (GTDB): domain Bacteria; phylum Actinomycetota; class Coriobacteriia; order Coriobacteriales; family Coriobacteriaceae; genus Collinsella. The sequence goes on along the minus strand of UROJ01000122.1, from coordinate 4,213 downwards.
TGCGCCATCACTTTAATGCCGCGGGCCTCGAGTGCCTGCAGCGCAATGCCGCCGGCGATGCACAGGGGTGCCGTTAGACGGCCGGAGAAATGCCCGCCACCGGCGACATCGTGCATGTTGTGATACTTCACGCGCGCAGGGAAGTCCGCATGTCCGGGGCGGGGCTTGCGGCGCAGTTCGGAGTAATCCTTGGAGCGCGTGTTGGTGTTCTCGATGATCGCAGCGATGGGCGCGCCGGTGGTATGTCCATCGACCACACCGGCGATGATGTGGGCGGCGTCGGCCTCGCGGCGTTTGGTCGCGGTCTCGTCGCGACCGGGGGCGCGACGGTCCAAAAAGGCCTGCAGCTGCTCCTGGTCAACAGCGATGCCCGCCGGAATGCCATCGAGGGAGCAGCCGATGGCGGGGGAGTGCGACTGGCCGAAGATGCTTAAGTGCAAGACGTTGCCAAAGGTCGAGGACATGCTATTCCTCCTCGAGTGTGACCTTGCCGCCCAGCAGGCGGTAGTGGTCGAAGAAATCGGGATAGGACTTGTTGACCGCCTCGGCGCCGTGGATCACGACCTCGCCGGTGGCGCGGCTCGCGGCGATAGCGGCCATCATGGCGATGCGATGGTCGTTGTGCGAATCGACCTCGCCGCCGGTGAAGGCATCGACGCCCTTGATGATGAGGTCGTCGCCGACAATGCGTACCTGCGCGCCCAGCGCGGTGAGCTCGCGGGTGGTCGTGACCAGGCGGTCGGATTCCTTGATGCGCAGACGGGCGCAATCGCGGATAAAGGTGCGGCCCTGCGCCAGCGAGGCTACGGCCGAGATGACGGGCACCAGGTCGGGAATGTCGTGGGCGCTCATCTCAAAGCCGGCGAGCTTGTCGGACTGCACGGTGGCGGCGTTGGTGGAGCGTACGATGCGGGCGCCAAAGCGCGAAAGCGCGGCAAGCACGTTGCGGTCGCCCTGTGCGGAGCTCAGGGATACGCCCTCCACGGTGATGGGGTCGGCGCCGATAGCGCCGGCGCACAGCCAAAAGGCGGCGTTGGACCAGTCGCCCTCGACAGCAACGCTGCCGGGCGTGCGGTACGAGCCGCTGCTCACGCGGAAGTTCGTGACCTCGGGCTGGCCGTCCTTGGCCGGAATACGCTCGACGTTGACCTCGACGCCAAAGGCCTTCATGGCCTGGATCGTCAGGTTGATGTAGGGACGGCTCTCAATGAGGCCGGTTACCTGCACGCAGGAGGGCTGGGCCAGCAGCGGGGCTGCCAGCAGCAGGCCGGAGATATACTGCGAGCTCACGTTGCCCGGAAGCACAAAGGTGCCCGGGCGCATGCGTCCGCTCGTCTTGAGCGGAAAACCGCCCAGACCCTGTAGGTCGCAGCCGGCGGCGATGATCTCGTCCGAGAGCGGGGAGAGCGGGCGGGCGCCCAAGCGCCCCTGACCCACAAAAGTTGCTTCTGCACCCAGCGCGCAGGCGACGGGCAGCATAAAGCGGAGCGTGGAGCCGCTTTCACCGCAGTCAAGCGTGCCGCCGGCAAGGGCCTTGAGCAGGCCAAACTCAACACTCTTCATGGTGGGGTGGACCTGGAAGCCGTCCTCGACGGTCTCGATGCGAGCACCCAGTGCCGTAAGGCAGCGCACCGTAGCCTCGATGTCGGCGCAGGTGGTGTTGCAGGTGACGTGCGTCTCGCCGTTGGCGAGCGCGGCGCAGATGATGAGGCGATGCGCCATCGACTTGGACGCGATGGCGGGAACGGTGCCCTTGAGTGGGGACGGGGTGATGCGGGCTAGCATGCGGATGCGTCTCCCTTCTGGCCGAGGCCCTCGGCAATGAGTTCGTGGAAAGCGGAAAGCGGTGTGCGGTCGATGCTGCAGCGGCCAATGCCGTGCGGAATCACCAGGTCGATGGTGTCGCCCGCGCGCTTCTTGTCGTGGAGCGCCTCGGCAAAGACGGTATCGGCATCTAGGTCGCAGCGGGTCTTGAGGCCGTGGCGGGCGCAGAGCTCCTCAATACGACCGGGCAGTGCAGTATCGCAAACGCCGTGCAGGGCCGCGGCGCGCGTGATGATGCCCATGCCGATCGACACGCAGTTGCCGTGTCCCAGCTCAAAGTGCTCGCAGGCCTCGACGGCGTGCCCGGCGCTGTGCCCAAAGTTGAGGAGCTTGCGCTGGTTGGTTTCGCGCTCGTCGGCGACGACCACGGCGCGCTTGATGTCAATATTGCGGGCGATGATGAGCGCTACGCGGGCCACATCGCGGTTGAGCAGCTCAAGCGTGAGCGGGGTCTTCTCCAGCTCGGCGAAAAGCTCCGGGTCGGCGATCACGGCGTGCTTGATGACCTCGCCGCAGCCGTCGGCGAACTGCTCGGGCGTGAGGGTCGCCAGGCATCCCACGTCGGCGATAACCACGCTTGGCTGCCAAAAGGCGCCGGCCAAGTTCTTGCCGGCAGCCAGGTCGATGGCGGTCTTGCCGCCCACCGACGAATCCACCATGGCGAGCAGGCTCGTCGGGATCTGCACAAACTTGCAGCCGCGCATGTAGGTGGCGGCCACAAAGCCCGCCACGTCGCCCACGACACCGCCGCCGAGTGCCACGATCACGTCGGAGCGCGAAAGCTCGTGCTCGGCCACAAACTCCAAAATGGCAACATAGGTTTCGGCGCGCTTGTGGGCCTCGCCGGCTTCGAAGGTGCAGATGCTCACCTCGTAGCCTGACGCCTCCAGGCTCTGCTTAACGGGCATCTGGTAGAGGGGGCCCACGTTGGTGTCCGTCACGATGACGGCCTTGGTGCCGCCGGCGGTGGCGCGGACGAGCGGGCCTGCCTGCTCCAGCAAAAACGTGCCCACATGCACCTGATAGGGGCGTGCGGTGTCGATATCGATGGTAATCGCCATAAGCTTCGGTCCTTTCGACCTGGCGTGATGGTCTAGTGGGAGGCCTCGTCGTCGAGTGCACGCTTAATGCGGTCGCCCTCGGCAAGGAGATTCTCCAGATAGCGCTGGTCGCGGTCCTTAAGGGCGCGGCTGTAGGCGCCGAGCGATTCGATCAGATGGTCGATCTCGAAGGCGAGCGCGTCGGCGTCGTCGATCATGAGCTCGGACCACATCTGCGGGTTGAGGTGCGCCACGCGGGTGAGGTCGCGGTAGCTGCCGGCCGAAAAGCCGTGGTGGACCTGAGCGGTCGGGCTCTTAACATAGGCGTTGGAGACGACGTGCGCGAGCTGGCTCGTAAAGGCGATGACGCGGTCGTGCTCAGCGGCGCTCGTTACGCTGAACTTGCCAAAGCCCAGGGGACGCACCATCTCGCGCACCTGGCCCAAAAGCTCCAGCTTGAGCGCATCGTCCACTGCGGGCGGCACGAGCACGAGTGGCGCGCCCTGGAACAGGTCGGCGCGGGAGTGCGCATAGCCCGAGTACTGCGTGCCAGCCATGGGGTGCGCGCCCACAAAGTAAAAGCCGTGCTCGCGGGCAAGCTCAAAGGCGCGCTCGCACACGATGCCCTTGACGCCCACCGTGTCGATCACCACGGGGCCCATGATGGCCTCGGTATCGGTGGCGTCGGCGAGTGCCTGGGTGTGTGCCTCGAGCCACTCGATGCAGGCTTCGGGGTAGCAAGCCAGGACGATGATGTCGCATTCGCCGAGCGTCTCGTCGTTGAGCTCGCCGGCAACGGTGCCCATGCTGGCGGCCGTCATGACATCGTCATCGGTATCCCAGGCCAGCACGCGGACGCCCGCCTGCGCATAGCCGCGGGCAAAGCTGCCGCCGATGAGGCCAAGGCCGACGATACCGGCACACTTGGGACCGCCCTGGTTTACGCGCGCGTTTCTCACTGTACCCATGGCCTACTCCTGAACGGTCTCTTGGCAGACAACCTCGCGGATGGCTCGGATGCGGCGCATGGTGTCGTCGAACTGATCAGGGGTGAGGGCCTGGGCGCCGTCGGACCAGGCGCGGCTCGGCTCGTCGTGGACCTCGATCTCCAGACCGTTGGCGCCGCAAGCGGTCGCGGCGAGCGCCATGGGCTCAACGTAGCGGGTGTAGCCGGTGGCGTGGCTGGGGTCGGCGACGACGGGCAGGTGCGACAGGTGGTGCAGCACCGGCACGGCGTTGAGGTCGAATGTGTTGCGAGTACGGGTCTCGAAGGTGCGGATGCCGCGCTCGCACAGGATGACGTTGTCGTTGCCCTCGCTCATGATGTACTCGGCGGCCATGAGCAGCTC
>UROJ01000121.1 GCA_900549335.1 uncultured Collinsella sp. | reverse complement strand
GTCTTGACATCGTCATCGCCCATAGCGACGGCGTTGGTGACGACGACCTTGCCCTTGGAGTGAGCCATAGAACCGATGTTGACTTCCTTGATGTCGACGCCGGCCTCGATGGCCTTGAGCAGATCCTGCGGATTCTCAAAGAGCAGCATGGCCTTGGTGTCACCAAAGCGCGTGTCCTTGACGACCTCGGCCATCTTCTTGATGGGCACGACGTTGGCATGGACTCCCGGAGGGGCAGCCTGCTCGATCATGGTCTTACGAAGCTCGTCGTGAGCAACGCCGTCGGAAACCACGATGATGCGGTTGGGGTTAATCTGCTTGGTCCACGTGGTGGCCACCTGACCATGCAGCAGACGGGTGTCGATACGGACGTGGGCGATCTTGATGTGCCCGTCGCCGATGACCGTTCCCGGAGGGATGGCGCCTGCAGGAGCAGCGGCGGCCGCAGCCGGCTTCTTCTCCTCGGGCTCCAGAGACTCGGGCTTGACGCGCACGCCAGCCTTAGCCTCAGTCACGAGATGTTTTGCGATCGCATGTGCAGTGTTCTTTGCGTCAAAGCGCTGCGAATATGCCTCGATGAGCATAGGCAGGTTGACACCGGTGACGATAGCCCAGGAATCGTGGCCCTCGATGAGCCCGCTGATCTGGTTGAACGGCGTGCCGCCCCACAGATCAACGAGGAAGAGCACCTGCTCCTGGTCCTCGAAGGAAGCGACTGCTTCCTCGACCTTGGCACGGAAGTCGTCGGGGCCCATGCTCGGCTCGAGCGAGACCACGGCAACAGACGGCTGATCGCCAAAGACCATCGAGCCCGTCTGCTTGATTCCAGCTGCCAAGTCCCCGTGGCTAGCAAGAACAATACTTACCATCACATAACCTCCTTTTTGTCTACGTATTTCCTACACGACATGAAAGGAGTATACCTGTTTGGATTGTGGAATTATAGCTAAATCCGCAAAAGGTTGGATTATTTGTTTAAACGTCTAAGTTTGTTACAAATTGATTACATTACTTTTTTTCGACTCATTACCTGATAAAGCGTCACTCATCAAGCTATGTATTTTACAGATACAAGCAGGCTGTTCATTAATAACGATTTTAGGCAAGCGCGAATGCGCTTGTACTGCCGCTATTTTGTTTAAACAGACATGGCTTGACTATTTTCGTGACTTATGGTCTACGAAACCACTCAAAATAGTTGCGGTGGAATAGTTCTTGTTTAAGAGCCAGAAGGCTGGATTTAGGAACTATTTCACCGCAACTTATAGGGGATCCTAGACGATGTGGAGGGGGTTGGCGGCGTCGACGGCGTCGGGGGCGTCGGAGAGGCCGTCAGGAGCAGCGTCTGCCGGATCCTCGTCGGGGGTCTCGATCTGCTTGATCATGACCTCTTGGCCCTGCAGCAGGTATGTCTCGCCGCTACCGCAATGGGGGCAGGTCTTGCCATGCTCGACCGTCGCGTAGTCGCGGCCGCATACCTCGCAATGCGTCACGGCCTCGACGGGCTCCACGATAAGCTCCGCGCCCTCGGTGATGGGCTTTTTATCTGCAGCCCAGCGCCAAGCGTCGAGCAGCAAGTCGGGAACGACGCCCGAGACCTCGCCCAACAGCAACGTCACGCTCGAAACGCGACTCACGCCATTGGCGCGCGCCACGTTCTCAACATCGCGAATGATGTGGTAAACGATCCCCAATTCATGCACTTTTTCTTCCGCCGTTCCCGTTATGGCTACTTACTTGCGACCAAATTTGATCTTGATGGCGCGCTTTAAAGCATACTTGCCCAGGCTTGGGAGCTTTTGCTCGTATTTGACCATCGTTGAGCACTCGGGGCGGTCGCGATCCAGATGGATAGCGTCAAACGCGCACTTGGTGGTGCACAGGCCGCAGCCGATGCACTTGTTGGGGTCGACGATCGAGGCGCCGCAGCCCAGGCAGCGGGCGGTCTCGGCGCGCACCTGCTCCTCGGTAAAGGTCTCAACATACTCGCTAAACGGCGCAGCCTTCTCGCGTTCGCGGTCCACATGCGCAACCTCGCGGCTCGCGTTGTCGTAGCTCTCGAGCACAACGTCGTCGCGGTCGAGCGCGGTGTAGCGGCGCTGATTGCGGCCGATGGTGAGCGTGGAGCCCGGCTGCACAAAGCGATGGATGGACACCGCGGCCTCGTGGCCGGCGGCGATAGCGTCGATGGCAAAGCCGGGGCCAGTGTAGACGTCACCACCCACAAAGATGTCGGGTTCGGCGGTCTGGTAAGTCTGGAGATCGGCAAGGGCGCCCTGGCCGCGGCCGAGCTCCACCTTGGAGCCAGCCAGCAGGTCGCCCCACACAATGGACTGGCCAATCGACATGACGACACGGTCGGCATCGACACGGCGCAGATCGTTCTCGTCGTACTCGGGCGCAAAACGGCCCTCGTCGTCAAAGACACGCGTGCAGCGCTTGAAGGTGATACCGCACACACGACCGGCCTCGTCCAGGTGAATCTCCTTGGGGCCCCAGCCGCAGCTGATGTGAGCGCCGTCCTCAACGGCCTCGCGACGTTCTTCCTCGCTGGCGGGCATCTGGACCTCGCTCTCCAGGCAGAACATCTCAACGTGCCCAGAGCCCAGACGGCAGGCGTTGCGGGCAACGTCGATGGCCACGTTGCCGCCGCCCACCACAATGGTGCGGCCGGACAGGGTATCGATCTTGCCGCTGTTAACCTCGCGAAGGAAGTCGACGGCCACGGTCACGTCCACGGCATCCTCGCCCGGAATACCGGCAAGGCGGCCGCCCTGGCAGCCGTTGGCCACGTAAAAGGCCTTAAAGCCCTGCGCGCGCAGCTCGTCGAGCGTCACATCACGACCGACCTCCACGCCATAGCGGAACTCGGCACCCATCAGGCGAATGATCTCGACCTCGGCCTCAATGACGTCCTTCTGCAGCTTAAAGCTGGGAATGCCGTAGGTGAGCATGCCGCCCGGGCGCTCGTTTTTCTCGAAGACGACGGGCTTGTAGCCCTTCTCGGCCAGATAGAAAGCGCAGGACAGGCCGGCCGGACCGGCACCGATGATGGCGATCTTCTGATCAAAGCCGCCAGCGCGCGTCGGCGTCACCACGGGCGGGACGTAGCGGGTCGCGGCATCCAGATCGCGCTGGGCGATGAACTTCTTGACCTCGTCGATGGCCACGGCGGCGTCCACACGGCCGCGGGTGCAGGCGTCCTCGCAGCGGCGGTTGCACACACGGCCGCAGATAGCGGGCAGCGGGTTCTCGCGCTTAATGAGTGCCAGCGCCTCGTCATAGCGACCCTGAGCCGCGAGCTTCAAATAGCCCTGAACGGCAACGTGCGCGGGGCAGGCCGTCTTGCAGGGAGCGGTGCCGGACTCATGCGTCTCGATGCGGTTGTCGTTGCGGTAGTTGGGCGACCACTTGGTGTGGTCCCACTTGGTGGCATCGGGCAGCTCCTGGCGCGGATACTCGGGCACCTGTCCGCCGGCCTTTTTGCTGCAGAGCTTCTGGCCCAGCTTGGCGGCGCCGGCCGGACACACCTCGACGCAGCGACCGCAGGCCACGCACTTGTCCTTCTCGACCTTAGCGACATAGGCCGAGCGCGACAGGTTGGGCGTGTTGAACAGCTGCGAGGTGCGCAGGGCGTAGCACACGTTGACGTTGCAGTTGCAGATGGCGAAGATCTTGTTCTCGCCGTCGATATTAGTGATCTGGTGCACAAAGCCGTTGTCCTCGGCCTGGCGCAAGATGTCGTAAACCTCGTCGCGGGTCACGTAATGGCCACGATCGGTCTCAACCACGTAGTCGGCCATATCGCCCACGGCGATGCACCAATCGGCCGGGTCGTCGGCGCAGCCCTCACCCATCACGCGACGGCTCGCGCGGCAGCTGCAGGTGCTGGCGGCATATTTGCCATCGTATTTGTCGAGCCAATGCTCGATATGCTCGATCGGCACCGAGGTGCTCGCGGCGTCGATGGCCTTCTCGACCGGAATGACGTGCATGCCGATGCCGGCGCCTCCGGGCGGCACCATCGGCGTGGCCTTGGACAGCGGTCCCTTGGACGCCTGCTCAAAGAACTTGGCATAGACCGGGTGCTCCTCGAGCTGGCTCACGCGCATGTTGAGGAACTCGGCAGAACCCGGCACCAGCATGGGCAACACCCATTGCTTGGCGCGCTCGGGGTTTTCCCAGTTGTACTCGAGCAGACCCGTGTAGCTCATGTCGTCGAGCATCTTCTCGATATCGGCTTCGGGCATGCCGGTGAGCTTGACCATCTCGGGCAGCGTATAGGGACGGCGCATCTTCATCTTGCAGAGCACTTCGGCCTGCTCGTCGGTTGCGGCCTCGGCAAACGACCAGTACTCGTAGCCCAGCAGCTCGTCGCGATGCAGCAGACGGTTGGTGCAGTGCTCGCACAGCTTGACGATGGCCTCGCGCGGATGCTCCGGCAGCGGCGGCACGAACTCCGAACCGATGTCGGGCTCGGTGTAACTAATCCCCGGTCCGTTGAGAATCATGGTTGTCCCTTCTCTTGCCGCAGCCCGGCGGGACCGCAGCGCCCCTCTTTTTTTGCAGGCCGGACATGCCCCCATGCCGTTCACCCGCCATTGTTGACATTGTGTCAAAAATAGTATTGACGAACCGTCAACAATATTCAAGACTGTTAGGCGAACGGTCAGGCAAAAGAGGATGAAAGGCGGCAAAACATGGGCAATAACACAGCAGGTACCTCTGTGGTCGATGCCGTCCCCGCATCCGATAGCGCGGCAAAGCGCCTGACGGGCGACGAACGCCGTCGCGAGATCCTCGATGCCGTGCGCACCGTAAGCTCCGAGCTGGGCGTGTCCCACCTATCGGTATCGGCCGTGACCAAGCGAGCCGGCTGCACGCGTTCATTGTTCTACCACTACTTCGCCGACATGGACGCCGCCGTCACCGCTGTTATGGACGAGGCGATCGACGACTTTATCTCCGAACTCGAGCGGTGGAACGCCGACCGCACCGTCGGTGATATCGAG
>UROJ01000120.1 GCA_900549335.1 uncultured Collinsella sp. | reverse complement strand
GTCGCCCAGCTCGTCGGTAAACGTGATGTAGCCGGACTTGGTCTCGTCGTAGCCCTTATGGATTTCGGTCGGATAAGGCGGCTCCGATGTGATGGCCTGTGAGATGTCGTCGAAGACCTTCTTGAGCTCTTCAGCATTGGTCGCCGACTTGTAGTAGTCGGAGTTTTCCGCGCGTGTGCCAAGCTCGTCGCTCGCATACGACGTGGCATCGGGATAATTACTCGACACGGCGTGCATAAACTTGTTGACGTCGCTTGTCCCCTTTTTCGAGGGATCGGCAGCGGGGTCCGCTCCACTAAAGATGCCGATGGTATAAACGGTGGCCTTGCTGTCCTTCATGTTCTTGGCAGCCGTCACGGCAGCATCGGCGACGCCAGAATCAAACTCGCTGTAGCTCGTTGGCTTGCCGTCGGTAAAGAACACAACGATCTTCTTGGCATCTGCGCGACCAGAAGTGATATCCCCGGCCAGTTCCAGACCATAGTCGGCACGCGTAGCACCGCTTGGCTTGATTCCAGCAACTGTATCCTTAAGAGCTTTCACGTTGCCGCCGGAGCAATCGGTCAAACCCTTCATTACCTGCGAGTGGTTGTACTTGTATTGGCCTTGATAGTACGTGTCATTGCCGACCTTATCAGTCTTATCACCCGCAAACTTAACAATGGCAACCCTATGCTGCCTATCAACGCCCTCGATAGCCTCGTTTTGTTTGGCGATGGTATTGATAAAGCTGTTCGCAGCGCTCTTCAGTGCATCGATACGCTTGGTGCGATCTCCGCCACCCATAGGATCATCCATCGAGCCGGAGGCATCCAACACCATCACGATGTCAAGTGGCGTGGTGACTGTCACGGTTGAATTAGACGTCGAGGACATCGCCGAAAGCGTGGTCAAAAAGTCCGACTCTTCGTTTTCCCCGGTTGCCTTGACCGTCTTATCGGTCCAGATTCGGCCGACGTTTTGGGTCGTTACCTTATTGCCGCCGTGGCCTGCCGCCCAGATTTCCCAGCGTCCGCTGGTATCGGGGTCGACGACCTTTCCGGTCATTATCGGTCCGTCCATTCCCGTGCTGGACCTGGCGTTGGCCTCGGGCAGCATGGCGAATGCTGCGGCTGGCAACACCAGCACTACGGCCAGTATCACCGCCAAGAGACCCCTCGTGTACTTACTCATCGCGTCTCCCTTCTCACTGTCTCAAACCTTGCATCAGCCTAAAGTTACGAAATGAGACACAATTAGGGCAGGTGACACACGTTCCAGATTTGATTTTGGGCGTGAGACAAATGTCTCACCGAAGTTGAGACACGAAAGTTTTCGCAGGAAAACGGGTGCGACTCGGAGCCAACAGGTCAAAATGATCCGTTTTCCTCCGTCCCCGGGGGATCAGTTGGTAACGCTCGCCACGAAATCGGGCCATCTACTACGTTTGACTCGATACCCCGACCATAGCCGCTTTTCATGAAAAACCGCAAGCGTTCTACCTGCGGTTTTCATTTCGCATTACTTGACGTGGTCGAGGACTGCCGCCTAAACGTAGTAGATAGGCCCATTTCGTGGCAGACGGGTCACGCGGCAGCCCTCGTGAGGCAAAAATGATCCGTTTCCCTCTGTCCACGGGAGATCAAGGGCTGCTACGGATATGGTGCTATTTCAAAACTATGCCGGATTACGGGGCTAAAGTCGGAGTCCTCATCCATACAGCCTTTTTTTGAAAAACGGCAGGCTATCTACCTGCGGTTTTGTTTTTCGATTTTCTGTATGGTTGGGGATTCGCAATCCAGCCCCGTAATCCGGCATAGTTTTGTTCGTGGCAGCCCAACCGCGCGTTTAAGCGCGGGGCCGGTGGGGCATTTTTGCCCCACCGGCCCCTATTCCAGCGCTATATCAGCCCCATCCCAACGCTATTCCGGCTTGGTTTCTACTGTGGGAGTCTTGTCCGCCGCGACTGGAGTGCGCGCGGTGTCCATGCTCAGGCAGTGTTTAGGACAGCTTTCGATGCACTCGCCGCACACCACACAGGCATACGGGTCGATCGACCACGTTCCGCCCTTGCGATCGACCGCGAGTGCGCCCGCCGGGCAGCGGCGCGCGCACATGCCACAGCAGATGCACACGTTCATGTCGTTAACGATATGCCCGCGCAGGCGCTCGGGTGCCGCGAGCTTCTCCTGCGGATAGCACACCGTGACCGGCTGCTTGACCATAGAGCCCAAGGCCGTCTTGGCAAATGTCAGCAAACTCATGCCGTGCCTACCTTTCTGTGCAGCTAATGCAGGGGTCGATGGTCAGGATAATCATGGGCACGTTGGCAAGGAGCACGCCCTGCAGCGCATGTGTCAGACCCGCCAGGTTCTGCGACGTCGGCGTGCGCACACGGAAACGGTCCAAGTTCTTGGTGCCGTTGCCGCGCACATAGTAATACGCCTCGCCGCGCGGCTGCTCAATCACAACCTCGCCGCGCGCGCCGTCGGCCGGCGTGAGCTTGGTGCGCCCGCCGATACCGTCGTGCGGAATCTTGCCCACAAGCTCCTTGATGATGTCCATAGCCTGCGTGACCTCGGCGCAACGCACCTGGCAGCGGGCATAGCAGTCGCCATCGGTAGCGACAATTGGCTCAAACGCAGCCAAATCCGCATAGGCGCCGTCGCCAAACATGCGCACGTCATAGTCCACACCCGAGGCGCGGCCGAACGGGCCGACCATCGAAAGCTCCAGTGCATCCTTCTTGCTGATCACGCCCACGCCGTGCAGACGCTCGCCGCAGCTGTCATCGTCCAAAAACGTATGCACCAGGGCCTCGTAGTCGGGGCGCATGGCGTCGAGCGTCTGGACAATGCCTGCCAGCTCGGAGTCCTCGATATCGTGCTTAAGGCCGCCGATCTCGTTAATCGACAGAATCACGCGACCGCCGCACGTGCTCTCAAAGATCTTGAGAATCTGCTCGCGCAGCGTCCACGAACGATAGAACAGCGCCTCAAAGCCAAAGGCGTCGGCAAGCAAGCCCAGCCACAGCAGATGCGAGTGGATGCGCGAAAGCTCGTGCAAAATGGTGCGGATATACTGCACGCGGCCGGGCACCTCGATGTCGAGCATGCGCTCGCAGGCGCTGGCATAGCCGCAGCTGTGGCCCACAGCGCAAATGCCGCAGATGCGCTCGGCGATGTAGCCAAACTGATGCATGTCGCGCTTTTCGGTAAGTTTCTCGAGCCCGCGGTGCACAAAGCCGATCTGTGGAATCGCCTCGATAACGCGGTCGTCCTCGATCACCAGGTCCAGATGAAGCGGCTCGGGCAGCACTGGGTGCTGCGGGCCAAACGGAATAACGGAGCGATGTGCCATGGACCTTACGCCTCCTTTTTCTGCTTATCGCGGGCGGCCTTGGCGGCAAGCGCCGCACGGACCTTGGCCGCTTTCTCGGGATCCATGGCGGCGAGCTTTGCCTCCATCTCGGCAGCCTTGAGCGCGGCCTTCGAAGCAGCCTCACCGTGCTGAGCATCGGAGCCGGCAGCCGCAGCGGGCTGAGCAGCGGCGCTCGCGGCATCGCCGGCGCCCGCAGCGCCCTCCCCTGCAGCAGCCGCAGCAGCGGCGGCCTTTTCGGCAGCGGCTTTGCGCGCCTTGGCCTCGGCGGCGGCACGGACCTTCATAGCCTTCTCGCGCGCGGCTTTCACCTCGGGCGTGATGACGCTCATGGGTTCGGCAGTCGAGACCTGGTAGAAAAAGCCCTTAAAGTCGATCTGCATATCGGTAATGGCAAGACCAAACAGGTCGTGCGCCTCGTTCTCAAACGGGAACACCGCCGGATAGTACGAGCTGATGGACGGAATCTCCTGATACTGGTCGATGCCCTCGACTACCAGGTTCTCAATCGCATAGCTGCCGTCCTGCGCAATATGCTCCTGAGCAGCACGAACGTTGATAAACGTATAGACCAGGCGATACGATCCGTCGTCCACACAGCGCTCGGCGTGCATCTGCACAAAGCGCGCGCCGACGCCCTTGAGCGCCTGGACATGCGACAGGAGCTCGTCGATCCCGACGGTGGTATAGATAGCCTTTTGCATTACTCGGCCTCCTTTGCAGCGGCGGGCATCCCAGCAGGTGCGTCGCCAGCCCCCGCAGCCACAAACCCATCCTCGCCCAGCTCAACGCCACCATCCCAGGTAGCGGCACCGCCCACGGTAAGAGGGTCGCCGCCGGCGCGCATCACGGCCTCCTTCTGATCCAGGATGCCGCACGCCTCCACGATGGCATCGATCACGGTCTCGGGGCGAATGGCGCACCCGGGCGCGTACACGTCCACGGGAATCGCGCGGTCCACGCCGCCGATCACGTTATAGGCATCGCGGAATACGCCGCCCGAGCACGCGCAGATGCCGCAGGCCACCACGCACTTGGGCTCGAGCATCTGGTTGTAGATCTGGCGCACGACGGGCAGGTTCTGGGCATTGACCGACCCCGTCACCAAAAAGATATCCGCATGCTTGGGGTTGCCGGTGTTGACCACGCCAAAGCGCTCCGCATCAAACAGTGGCGTGAGCGAGGCCAGCACCTCGATATCGCATCCGTTGCAGCTCGAGCCGTCGTAATGAATAACCCACGGCGAGCGCGACATTTTATGATCCATGGATGCCGCCTCCTAAATAAACACGTCGACGAGGATGGGCATAAGGTTGAGCAGGCCAAACACCAGCGCCACGCCCCATCCGAGCTTAAAGCAGCTGCGCCAGGTGCTGCGTGCGAAGGTGTTGTCGATCAGGACCTCGACAAAGTACGTCGCGGCCATCACGACCAGGGCTACAACCCAACTCACCGGGTTGTCCCAGACAAAGAACATGCCCACCCACATCAAAAACAGCACGGTCTCGTACCAGTGCATTAGGGTCATCTTGGCCAGCGTGCCGCCGCTCATCTCGGTGGCGACGCCCTGGACGATCTCCTGATGCGCGTGATGCGAGTACGAAAGGTCAAACGGCGACTTGCGCAGCTTGATGGTGAGCACCGCGAGCAGCGCAAGGAAAATGGGCGCGCTGTACACGATGATGGGG
>UROJ01000119.1 GCA_900549335.1 uncultured Collinsella sp. | reverse complement strand
GTGCAGTGGATCACGTTGTAACCGTCGACCACCAACAGCTCGGGCTTATTGGAGTGCACCGTCGAGACCGGGTCGGCAATGGCCTGCGCAAACGCATTGCCGCCCACGCCGTAGGTCGCGGCCGAAACAATCGGCTTGGCCGAGCCCTCGCCAAAGCGCTTGGCCTTGGACTTGGCACGGTTCTTTTTGGACATGCGCTACTCCTCCCCCATGAGCTCGCCGGCGTTGCGGCGCAGCCACTCAAAGCAGAGGGCCGTAGTCGCCTGGGCAACATTGAGGCTCTCGGTCATGCCGCGCTGGGGAAGCTTGGTCAAAAAGTCGCATTTCTCGAGCACCAGACGCGAGATGCCGTCGCCCTCGGAACCCATGACGAGTGCCACGCGGCCCTCGAAGGGGGCATCCCAGCAGCTGCCCTCGGCGTGCTCAGAGGCACCGCCCACCCAAAAACCGGCGGCTTTGAGGTCATCGAGCGCACGAGCGATATTGGGGACCTGCGCGATGGGCAGATGCATAACGGCGCCGGCAGAAGTCTTGTAGCTACCCACCGTTACGCCGGCGGCTCGTTTGTTGGCGATGATGACGCCCGCTGCGCCCACAACCTCGGCAGAGCGCACGATGGCGCCAAAGTTACCGTCGTCGGTCACATGGTCGAGCACAACGACAAGCGCCGGGCCGTCGCCCGCGCGATCGAGGATGTCGGCGACATCGGCATAGGGGAAGTTGCCAACCTCGAGCGCAATGCCCTGGTGAGCGCCATGGCTCGACAGCGCATCGAGCTGCGCGCGTGGAACGAACTTAATGCGGACGCCCGCGGCGTTGAGGTCATCGACCAGGCGCGACAAGGCGGCATCGCGCTCCCTGCCCTCGGCAATGAGCGCGCACTTGATGGGAAAACCAGTGCGTAGCGCCTCGGCGGCAGCACGACGACCTTCGATAAACTCGCCCTTGGGAGCCTGGACAGCGTCGCGGTTGCGATCGCGCTGCGGACGTGCGGCCTGGGTGCGATCGCGCTGGCCCTTGGGAGCGGCAGCGCGATCATTGCGGCGAATCGGACGCGAGCCAGAAGCAGCCTGCTTGCCGCCACGAGGCGCACGCTTGCGATTGTCGGCCATAAAGCGACCTCCTAAATACAACTATCAAACGAAACAAAATAAACGACCGCCCATGAATATTAATTCGGGCGGTCGGTACGGGTTTTCCAAGTGCCCGAGATTGCCGTGAAAGAGGAGCGACGCGTACTTGAGTACGCGAGCGACGGTTTGAACGGCAAGGTCGGGTGCTTGGGAAACCCGCGGGGATTAGAGAGATTTGATACGAGTGCCGGCGGCGGTATCTTCAATCGTCAGGCCCAGGTCCTTGAGCTGGTCGCGGATGGCGTCGGCCAGATCCCAGTTCTTGGCGGCACGGGCCTCGGCGCGGGCCTCGAGAATCTTGGCAGCAGCCTCGTCCACGTCGTCGCCCGTGTAGGCGACCAGGCCGGCGGCAACGCCCAGCAGGCCCAGCGGCAGCTCGACCTTGGGCTCGGGAAGCTCGACGCCAAACGTATCGAGCAGCTCGACCAGCGTATCGGCGGCGGCCAGGGCAGCGGCCTTGTCGGCAGCATCGCCCGCCTGCTCCAGGTACTGGTTGCACTCGGTCACAAAGCCAAAGACAGCACCCATGGCACCGGCGGTGTTAAAGTCGTCATCCATGCACTCCTTAAAGGTGGTGCGGGTCTCGGCGGCCTTGGCGGCAAACGCCTCGGCAGCCGCTTCGTCGGCATCGGCCGTCGCGTGGTTCGCGGCCCAACGCAGGTTCTCGACCGTACCGGCGATACGCGTGAGCGAGTTCTCGGCACCCTCCAGGCGCTCCCAAGAAAAGTCGAGCGGCGAGCGATAGCTCGTCTGCAGCATCAGCAGGCGCAGGGCGGCAGCGGAGTGCTGCTCGAGGACCTCGGCCAGCGTAAAGAAGTTGCCGAGCGACTTGGACATCTTCTCGCCGTCTACCAGCAGCATGCCCGTGTGCATCCAGGTGTTGGAGAAGCCCTGGTGCCAGGCGCAGGTGGCCTGGGCGCACTCGTTCTCGTGATGCGGGAAGGCAAGGTCGGAGCCGCCGCCGTGGATGTCGATCGGAGTGCCCAGGTAGCGATGCACCATGGCGGCGCACTCGGTGTGCCAACCGGGACGGCCCTCGCCCCAGGGGCTCGGCCAGCTGGGCTCGCCGGGCTTGGCGGCCTTCCACAGGGCAAAGTCGAGCGGGTCGTTCTTGTCCTCGTTCTCCTCGATGCGCGCGCCAACCATAAGGTCGTCGATGTTGCGGCCCGAGACCTGACCATAGTTGGGATCGCTGCGCACGGCAAAGTACACGTCGCCGTTATCGGCTGCGTAAGCGTGGCCCTGCTCGATAAGCGTCTTGATCATGGCGATCATGGGGCCGATCTCCTTGGTGGCGCGGGGGCGCACATCGGGATCGAGCACGTTGGCGGCGCGCATGACGCCGATGAACTTGTCGGAGAACTCCGTCGCGACCTCGGCGGCCGTACGGCCCTGCTCGTTGGCGCGCTTGATGATCTTGTCGTCGACATCGGTGAGGTTCTGGGCGAACGTGACCTCGTAACCGCTCGCGATGAGCCAGCGGCGAATCACGTCAAAGCTGATGAACGTACGGGCGTTGCCGATGTGGATGTTGTCGTAGACCGTGGGGCCGCACACGTACATGCGGACCTTGCCGGACTCGATGGGCTGGAACTCTTCCTTTTTATGGGTAGCGCTGTTGTAGATACGCATTCGTTACTCCTTAACGGTTTTCTGTAGCAGGCAGACGGCCCAGGCGCCAATTCCCTCGCCCTGGCCTTCCCAACCGAGCTTTTCGGTCGTAGTGGCGGCGACGCCCACGTTTTCGACGTCAACGCCCAGGGCATGGGCAAGGTTGGCGCGCATGGCATCGCGATGCGGGGTGATCTTAGGCTGCTGGCAGGCAATGGTGCAATCGGCATCGACAAACTCAAAGCCCAGCTCACGCGCATAGTCCATCACGCGGGCAAGCAGCACCATCGAATCGGCACCCTCGTAGGCGGGATCGGTGTCGGGGAATAGCTTGCCGATGTCTCCCCCACGGCAGGCGCCCAGAATGGCGTCGGCCAAGGCGTGCGCGAGCACATCGGCATCCGAGTGGCCCAGCAGGCCGCGCTCGTAGGGAATGTCGACACCGCCGATGATACATCGACGCCCCTCCACCAGACGGTGAACGTCGTAGCCATGGCCAATGCGCAGGTTACTGAACATGGGGAAGGTCCTCTCCCTCGGCCATGCGGCCAAGCAGAATCGCGGTTACGGGACGCAGGTCCTCGGGCACCGTCACCTTAAGGTTATCGCGTGGGCTCTGGACGCAGCGGACGCGCCCACCCATGCGCTCGACCAGCGACGAATCATCGGTACCGATAAAGCCCTCGGCAATGGCTGCAGCGTGGGCGCGCTTCATAGCATCGACGCTAAAGATCTGCGGCGTCTGCGCTGCCCAGTAGAGTTCACGCGGCGGCGTCTCGACGATATTATCGCCGTCAACGATCTTGAGCGTGTCGATCGCGGGCTGACCGCACACGACACCGTCGAGGGCACGGTCGCTCACGAGCACGTCGATAGCGTGGTCGATGGCCTCGGTCGTAATGAGCGGACGAGCGCCGTCGTGGATGGCGACATATTCGAAACCCGCCGGAACCGCATGCACGCCGGCACGGGTGGAATCCTGACGGGTATCGCCGGCATCGGCAAAGCTGATGGGCGTGTCATAGTCAAACGGGTCAATGGCCAGGCGGCGCATCTCGGCACGGCGCTCGGCAGGGCAAACCACGACGATATGGCCGACCTTATCGCTACGATCGAACGCGCGGATGGACCAGCTCATGAGCGGACGGCCCGCCACATTAACGAGCTGCTTGCCGCCGGGATTTCCAAAGCGCTGGCCGCTGCCGCCGGCAACGACCACGGCGCATACGGGCGCCATTATGCGTTCCCCTGTTTGGTGCCCTTCATGCGGTACAGCGAGTCCGCAAGAATGGCAGGGTTGTTGACGCCAAAGTCGCCCAAGCGCTCCGGATCCTCGCTGATGTCGTCCATGAGCTCCTGCAGCGAGCCGTACTCGTCGACGATCTTCTCGGCCACGCCGTCGCGCACGACGGACACGCGCGAAAGCGTGCGCAGGCCCAGCGGCGTCATGACGGAGTCCTCGTCCAAGTCGTCATAGCCCAGAACTGCCGCCACGTGCTGCGGGTCGGACAGGTCCTTAGGCGTCATACGGCTCAGCTCGGCGCGAATCTTCTCGGCGTTGGCCTCAGAGGAATCGCTCGCGTAGTCGCGGATCATCAAGTCGTATTCGGTATCCATGCTGGAGCCCGCGAGCTGCTCGAGCTGCATCTGCACGAGCTTGCCCTGGTTGCCCAGCTTGACAATGCAATCCTTAAGCTCGGTCTTTGCCTGCTGCATGATCTCGAAGCTCGAGAAAATACCGGTAATGTCGGCGAGCGTGACGTAGTCGTCGAGCTCGAGGGCCGTCAGGCGCAGCAGGGAGCGGTCGAGCGACTGACGGGTAGTCTGGAGCGTGGCGACGAGCTGGTTGACCGAGCTCATGATGGTGGTGACGGGCTGGATCTCGTAACTCTTGCCGTGGACGTACACGTTAACGACGGCGCGACGAGCCGAGACCGAGATCACGATGGCGTCGGTGAGCACCGACATGCGAGCGGCAGTACGGTGACGCATGCCCGTCTCACTCGTGGCGAGCGAGGGATCGGGATTGAGGTGGAAGTTGGCGCGCAGGATCTGGGTGAGGTCGCCATCGATAACGATGGCGCCGTCCATCTTGGAAAGCTCGAACAGGCGGTTCGAGGTAAACGAAATGTTGAGCGGGAAGCCGTCGTTACCGGCAGCGAGCACGTTTTCAGTGTCGCCGACGCAGATAAGGGCACCCAGGTGACCGGCAATGATCATGTCGAGGGCGGTGCGGATCGGCTGACCAGGTGCCGTCAGGCGAATGGCCTGTTCCATACGCTTTTGCAGCTCGTTCTTATCCAAGGCATCGCTCCCATCGTATAC
>UROJ01000118.1 GCA_900549335.1 uncultured Collinsella sp. | reverse complement strand
TCAGCTGCAGAAATTATAGAGGAGGAGTCTGCCCATGCCGGGTAAAAGCCTAGAGAACATGCACGTAGCGGTCTTGGCGGGCGGTCATTCCGCCGAGCGCGAGATCTCGCTCAATTCGGGAAAGAACGTTGTGGTGGCACTGAAGGAGGCCGGCTACACCTCGGTGGAGCTGCTCGACACGGCCGCTGATGATTTTATGGTAACCATGGCGACCGGCGGCTTTGACGTGGCGTTTATCGCCATGCACGGTGCCGGCGGCGAGGATGGCGCCATGCAGGGTGCCATGGAGACCCTGGGTATCCCCTACACGGCCTCGGGCGTGCTTGCCAGCGCCTGCGGTGCCGACAAGGAGGTCTCTAAGCTCCTGTACGCCAAGGCGGGCATTCCCATTGCCCCCGGCCTTGCGCTCGAGGTGGGCGATGAAGTCGATATCGATCATATCGTCGAGGTTTGTGGCGAGCGCTGCTTTGTGAAGCCGGCCGTCAACGGTTCCAGCTATGGCATTTCCCTGGTCCATGAGCCCTCCGAGCTGCCCGCGGCAATCGCCAAGGCGTTTGAGTACGGCGACAAAGTGCTGGTCGAGAAGTGCATCGAGGGTACCGAGATCACCGTCGGCGTGTACGGCGAGGACGACGTGCGCGCTCTGCCGATTGTCGAGATTCGTAAGCCCAAGGACTGCGAGTTCTACGATCTGGACGTGAAGTATGTCGACCCTACGGACATCCATCGCATTCCGGCGCAGATTTCACCCGAGAATTACACTCGCGCTCAGGAGCTTGCCTGCGCTGCTCACAAGGCCCTCGGTTGCCTGGGTATCTCACGCAGCGACTTTATTGTGAGTGAGGACGGCCCCGTCATCCTCGAGACCAATACCATTCCCGGCATGACCGATACGTCGCTGTATCCGGATGAGATCCGCCACACCGACGACATGACGTTCCCGCAGGTCTGTGACAGCCTGATCCGTATGGGCCTTCGTCGAGCGGGCATTGCATGCTAATCGAGGACGCGGTTTCGTCAGGAACGCCGCAGTTTGTCATCGACTCCTATGCCACGCTTGCCGAGCGCGCCAAAACACAGTCCTTCGGCCTTATCGAGGAAGATGTGATCGTCCTCGATACCGAGACCACGGGTCTTTCGGTGCAGGACAATGAGCTGATCGAGATCTCGGCGGCCCGCCTTTCGGGCCGCGAGGTCGTCGACCGCTTCGATACCTTCGTGCATCCCAAACAGCTGATTCCCGCCGAGATTACCGAGCTCACGAGCATTACAAATGCCGATGTGGCAGATGCCCCGTCGGCCGTTGAGGCCGTGGCCGCTCTCGCCGATTTTGTCGGTGGTTGCCCGGTGATCGCACATAACGCCACGTTCGATCGCTCATTTATCGAGTCGGTCAAAGGCGGCGTCAACGTGAGCGATATTTGGATCGATTCGCTGGCGCTGTCGCGCATCGCGCTTCCGCGCCTGGCCTCGCACAAGCTGTCTTTTATGGCCGATCTGTTTGGCTGTGACTCGGTATCACACCGTGCCAATGCCGACGTCGACGCCCTGTGTGGTGTATGGCGCGTGTTGCTCGTGGCGCTCACCGACTTGCCCCAGGGCCTCATGGCGCGCCTAGCCGACATGCATCCGGATGTGCCTTGGTCCTATCGTCCTATCTTCTCATTCTTGGCAGGGCAGAACCCTGGTTCTATCTTCTCTCTCAGCGCCGCTCGTACTGACGTTCTCAAGGCCGATCGCGCCGACGATCGGGTGGACGCCGACGAACTGCCGGTCCTCAAGATGCCGAGTCGTGAGGAGATTGAGGCAGACTATGCGCCAGGTGGCCTGGTCAATCGCATGTATCCCACTTACGAGCCGCGTGATGAGCAGATCGCGATGGCGCTCGAGGTCCGCGATGCGCTGGTCACGGGCACTCATCGTGTAATTGAGGCGGGCACAGGCGTCGGCAAATCGATGGCCTATCTGGTGCCTTTTGCCGAGGCGGCACGCCGTAACAACATCACGGTTGGTATTGCGACCAAATCGAACAATCTTGCAGACCAGCTCATGTACCATGAGCTGCCAAAACTTGCCGAGCAACTGGACGGTGGTCTGTCATTTTGCGCTCTCAAGGGGTATGACCACTATCCGTGCCTGCGCAAGCTTGAGCGCATGAGCCGAGGCCAGGTCGAGATTACCACCAAGCGCGATCCGGCGGACACGCTCACGGCGGTCGCGGTCATTATGGCGTACGTCTGCCAATCAGCCGATGGCGACCTCGACTCGCTTGGCATTCGGTGGCGCAGCGTCAACCGCCCCGACTTTACGACGGCCTCGCGCGAGTGTGCTCGCCGCCTCTGCCCGTTTTTCCCTGATAAATGTTTGGTCCACGGCGCTCGCCGTCGTGCGGCGCATGCCGATGTGGTGGTCACCAACCATTCCCTGCTGTTCCGCAATGTTGCGGCCGAGGGCAGGATTTTGCCTCCGATTCGTCATTGGGTAATCGACGAGGCTCATTCTATCGAGCGCGAGGCGCGCCGTCAGTGGGCGCGCGTGGTGTCGGCGGACGAATCACGCGTTCTGTTTGAGCGCCTGGGTGGCTCGAGCACCGGTGCGCTAAGCCAGGTCTCCCGTGATTTGGCAACCTCCGAGGGCTCTACGCTCTATTTGGGCCTTACTGCCAAGGCGACGTCGACGGTTGCGCGCGCGAGCATGGCAATCGCCGACGTGTTCGATGGCGTTCGCGAGCTCGGCAGCCGTGCCCGTGGGGGTTATGACAATGCCAATCTATGGATTGGCCCCGAGCTGCGCGAATCTGACGACTGGCATGATTTCTTACAGTCGGCCTACACTGCCATCGACGCATTGGAACAAGCTGACAAGAGCGTCGACGCGCTGGTGCAAGCCGTCGCCGCCGACAAGCCCGAGGTTGTTGTCGACCTGGGCGATATTTCGCGCCGCCTGCACGAGCTGGCCGAGAACCTCAAGCTCATCATTGATGGCACCGATGAACACTACGTGTATTCGCTGCAAGTCAATCGCAGGCTGCGTGCCGGCGGAGAGTCAATGACCGCAGAGCGCATCGACATTGGCGAGGCCTTGGCAACCGAGTGGCTGCCCGAGGTTCACACGGCTATCTTTGCCTCGGCGACCATGACGGTGTCCAAAAGCTTTGAACACTTTAACCACGCGGTCGGTCTCGATCGCATCGGTGCTTCAACATCCTCATCGTTGCACTTGGACTCGAGCTACGACTTCGATTCGAACATGGCTGTAGTCGTTGCGGGCGATATCCCCGATCCGCGCGATCGCGAGAGCTATCTTACGGCGCTCGAGCGCGTGCTGGTCGACGCCCATCTTGCCATGGGCGGATCGGTGCTCACACTGTTCACCAATCGGCGCGACATGGAAGACCTGTACGCCCGCGTTGAGCCCAAGATGGCCCGTGCGGGTCTGGAGCTCAACTGCCAGCAGCGCAACTCATCTCCTCGTCGCCTGCGCGACCGGTTTATCAACGAGCCGACCTCGTCGCTTTTTGCGCTTAAGGCCTTCTGGGAGGGGTTTGACGCCAGCGGCGAGACGCTGCGTTGCGTCATCATTCCCAAGCTGCCGTTCTCGAGCCCCACGGACCCGCTCTCGTGCGAGCGCAACCTGCGCGAAGACCGCGCTTGGGCGCGCTATTCGCTGCCCGAGGCGGTGCTCGAGGTTAAGCAGGCGGCCGGCCGCCTTATCCGCTCGTCGACCGATTGCGGCGTGCTGATTCTGGCCGACCCGCGCCTGGTGACGAAGGGCTACGGAAAGAAGTTCTTAACGTCGCTGCCCACGAGCTCCTACCAGCGCATCGAATCGGCGCAGATCGGTCACTATCTGCAACTGTGGCGCGCACGTCACGAGCGGCGGCGCTAAAGCGGACAGACGAGGGTTTTTGCCATATCGCACAGACGCTTTGACAGGGCGGGGTCATCCAAGATGCGGATGGCTCCGCCCGCTGCGATTACCTGGCTCAGTAGCCAACGCTCGGAGCCGTAATGCACGGTTACCGTTGCCATGTCTGCCCCGCTGCGCTCGATTAGGGTGATGCCGGCCCAGTCCAGATGCTCCGCCATATCGAATGGCATCAAGAGCTTTGCGCTACGCTGCGTCCGGGCAAGGGAATCGTGGAGGGATGCGACGCCCGGTGTGTGAGGCACGACGGAGTCTTCCGTCAAGGTGAGTCCCTCGATTTTATCCATGCGATAGGTGCGCTGCTCATCGACCGCGATGTCCCAGGCAATCAGGTATGTTTGGTCGCCGTTTGCCGTAATGCGCAAGGGGTCGACCAGACGCTCGCGTGGCCGCGCATCGTCCATCGAGCGATACGAGATGCGGCAACGAACACCGTCCTGAATGGCGCAGCTCAGCTGCTGCCAGTGCGACCCGTGGTTGACGGTGTCAAAGACGCGCTGGTTATAGCCGAGCTCTTCGGGCAGAAGGGCATGTCGAATCCGAGCTGCCGTCTGCGGCTCGATCCCCAACGATTCAAGTTCATGGTTGAGCACGGCGCCCTCGGCGGCACTCAGGCGCAACGGTAGCACGCGCCCGGCGTCACCAGTGAGGGCCACGCGCTCGCCGCGGCATTCGCAGATGATGCGCGCGCCCGATTCTCGGTCCGCGAGCGTCGAGACGATCTCGAGAATCTCGTCGAGCGATACTCCCGTGATGTCAAAGCGGCCGCAAATTTCGGTTCGTGTCATGCCGCTCTCGCCGGCGGCGTAGAGGGCCTCCATGATGTCGATGGCGCGCGAGAGTCTCTGCTCGCTGGTGAGTTTACGCACGGGCATGCTCGTGCACCGTCCTTTCAATGAGGTGGTTCCACGCCTGCTTGAGCGATTTGGGGGCCATGGGCCTCATGCCGTCCATGGCGTGGGCCATGCAAAATGAGGCGGCGGCTTCAAGGTCGCGCACGTCAACGGTCCAGATCCATCCCGCATCGGTGTGTGCGAGCTCACCTCGCCCGCGCGTGAGGCCGTTGATCATATCGATCTGCGTCTGAGGGGCGAACGAGAACGTGGCTGCAACGGGCGGTCGGTCGGCGAAATCGAATTCAAAGAACAGATAGTCGTTGAGATTGAAGTCCGCAGGGATGGCGTAGGCCTTCGAAGGA
>UROJ01000117.1 GCA_900549335.1 uncultured Collinsella sp. | reverse complement strand
TACTGACATCTGTACTGTTTATGATAAAGCAGATGGCTGTGGTGCATACGATTACTGCGACTATGACATGGATGGCGGCAGCATCTGCGTTGTAGATCACTGTGGCATTGATCAAACGTAGTCTCTAATTGGATTAAGGTGAGGAGCTGTTATGAAGCATATCCATCCTGTTGGTTCAAGTGGAAATGAAAATCCTCCCGTTGAGCCTTGTTGTCTTGGAGTTGATATATGCAATTTTTACGACATCGCCGAGTGCCCTGTTGCGGATTGGTGCTATGTCGATAAAGAATCAAGCTGCGTTTTGCCAGCAGATTGGTGCGATCCAGTTGACGAGTAGTTTTTGTGGCTAGAAACTATTTGGTCCAATTCAGAATAAGATGGGAACAAATACCAAAATCTCGTGTCTGGGAGGAGTTATGCCATTATTGCAAGGTCTCGTTGGATTAGCCTTTATACTTTCATTATATTTGGCACCTTTTTTAATTTTATTCTTCATTATCCGACTCTTTCTTCGGAAAAAATAGGAGTATCACGCAAACATTAGCGTAGCTTTCTTCCAATATGAGCCGAGCATTGGCAAGTGGAATAAGAAGCCCGACCGTTCGCCATATGAAAGTGATCGGACGGGCTTCTCTATTTAACCCGGGCCGCCACCCATAGCGGCTTTCCAAGCGTATTCTCGGTGCAAAGCAATCGTCAGTTTAATCCTATGCGTTGATACCGCATTTCATTTGTTCGGCTCGAATTCTACGGCCTTGCAGCCCTCGCACTCTCCGGCAAACGGATTGAACGCGAAGGCAGAGATGATGTGTGCGTGGACATCGAGGCTGCTGTAGGCAACATACTGGGGCATGGACCCCCGCTGCGCGTGGCATGCGGCCCGGCATATTCATTGCCGTCCAACCCCGTGTAGTTGCAGCAAAGGGCGGAACCTCAATGCTCAGCTCATGTTGTCCGTGGGACACGAGAATCGTAAGTACACTTTGATGCGATTCCCACGCTGATACTGAGCCACCTGGAATAAGATACGTCGCGACAACACTTCGCTTCACCTCTGTCTCGACAAGACGACGTAGACTAAAGTTTCCTTTAGTAAGAGAACGAGAACTATATCTGAAAGCGTTGCGATGGCGTGAAGGCACCGAATCCGAACCGCCTGAATGCTACGTGCATCTGCATCGCTTTTTTGTTATCTCTGCCAGTTGGGTAGCACTACACTTGTCAGCATTTACCCTGGTACATGCTGCCTAAATCCACTACCCCTTCTACCGCGCCGACCATCTCGTCATCGTGAGAGACAACGATGATCAGCTGGCTTTGCTTGTTGCGCTTAACATAGGCCGCAAGCTCGGCGCGGCTTACAGCGTCTAACCCAGTCGTGGGCTCGTCGAGCACCAAAACTGACGACTTGCGTGAAATCGCCGACCATAAGTACACGCGGCGCAGCTCACCGCCCGAAAGCGCGGAGCAACGTTTCCCGAGTAACTCCTTCACGCTGTTTTCCAGCGAAGGTAGGTCATCTACACCCCGGTGATAGGGAGAAAAGGGCGTGTCGAAATACTCTAACAGCTCTTTCACCGTTTCGTCCGGCGCGAAGCACGACTGTGGGCAGCACGATATCTCTCTCGCACGTATGTAATCCAAGTCGCATTCTTCGATTGGCACACCGTTGTATTTTACTTTGCCTTTCGATGAGTATAGCCCGAGCATCAAGTAAAGAAGTGACGTCTTGCCTCTTCCGTTCTCCCCAACTATGCAATATGTACCAGGACCGGAAAACTTGAAAGAAAACCCGCCGAGGACCTCTCGGACAGATCCGTCTGGAAGGACAACCGAGAATTCCAAATCAGATACCGAAATGTCATTTATTCCATCAAGTTTCGCCAAATCGGTCCGATTCCACCCCGATCTCGCCTTTTCCCTCGTCGCGATAGCCGTCCTATCCCATGATGCTTTGGCGTCCTGATAGGATTTGAACAATGACATCATACTTTTCAAAGTCTTAAAGAGAACCGCGAAGTATGTACCGATGATAGTGTACTCGCCTATTGACATAGTCCCGTTAATGATTCGTACTCCGGAAACAACAAGTATCACCGCTTGAAACAACGCTGCGAAAAGACCATCGAGCGATGCCAGAGAATATGATAGCTTTCCGGAGCGCAAAACTTTGGGAAAATAGCTCTTAAATCCAGCGTCGAGCGCTTGTTCGCTCTTGCCGTACGAAGATGCCAGTTGAATGTTGAGAATCTGATTAAGCTGCGATGCAATTGCGGCGTAAAAGGCGCTGTCCGCCTCTTTCTTCTCATACGTGACCCTATACAAAAGTTTCCTCAACCCAGTAATTACACAGAAATACACGATGAGGAGAATGATGGAAAACACCGCGAGAGTTGAATCAATTGACCATATGATAAGCAATACGATGGGAATAGCTACAATGGACAGCGGCGCACTGATAAAATTCGCCAAAACGAAGGATGAGACCACGCTGGAGTCGGAAATAATCCGTTGCGTTGTATAGGCTGGATCGATGGTCCGACTCACCAAGTAATCGTCTCTTTCAAAACGCAAGACGGCCTCCCTGAGAAGATCAAAGGAAAGTCTCGTGGTTATGCGAATGGAAAGTGTTCCTGCAAAATAAGTAAAGAGGGTGGAGAAAACTCCTATTGACGCAACCAGGAGCGCGAAGAGTACGGCGTCTCTTTCGCTGCGGTTACCAAGAAGAAAATCTAAGAATTTCCCGTTCACGTATGGCATGGCATAGGAGAGAGCGGTTCCAATCACCGTGATAGCAATGAAGACGAAAGCCCCTTTTGCTCTGATGAACCTCGAGAGAACGCATCGAATCAAGGAAGGCCCCAATCTACCCGCCACAAAACATCAATCACTGATACCTTACACCTCAACACAACAGGAGCGAAGATTTGTCAATGAGACTGCTTTAAGATTGCCTTGGGCCAATACGATCTCAAGCTCTTCCTACAAGAGAGTCGGAATCGGACATCTCCTCCGACGAATCTGGCAATCGGGCGGTTGAAATATCTTTTTCAACCGCCCGATTGCCACAATAGATTGGAGCGTCCGCCCGCAAACGACCTCGTTTTACACCCACCAAATCCTTTGCCTTTTGTCGCCTTTTTGCTGTTCGCAGCCTTAAACAAGAACTATTTCGCCGCAACTTATCGAGGGGTTGGCTAGAGGGCACCGAAGAGGATGGCGTAGGTAGTGGATTCGCCGAGCTTGAGCTCGTCGCCGGGATTGAGTTGGGCGGAACGGCCGGGCTCGACCTGAATGCAGACGCGCGTGGCCCCGTTTACCACCACGGTTCCGTTGGTGGACGACAAGTCCTCGACGTGCCAGATATTTTGAGCATCGCACCAGATATGGGCATGGCGGGCCGAGACATCGTCGCCGACGTCGGTAATATCGCCCTCGCCAGTGGCCAGCGCGCCAATCTCAACACCCTGCTCACTCGGCTGAATCCAGCGCGGGGCGCTCACGACAAAACTGTTTTGTACGCGCAGCAAGCCCAAGGGGTGCGCCGGGGCGGGTTCGCGTTCGCCCGCGGTCATCGACATGCCAAGCGAACGCGGCGTGGATGTGCCTCCGCCACAGGTCGCGTGCGCGTAGTCGATGGCATAGTTCACCGAGGACCGCACATCCGCCGAACAACCGACGGCGACAAACAGCACCAGCACGGCCTCGGCGCGCTCGGCGGGCATGAGTTCCGCCGCCTGGGACAGGCGATCGAGCGCGTTGCGATAGAGATTCGTGTCCTGGTGGCACTCTTCGAGCACGCGTACCATCGGTTCACCTGCAGGACCGCACACCATATTGATCACAGCCGTGGAGTCCATGGGATTGCGCTGGCGCAGGGCCAGTTGCGACATAATACGCGCAGCCGAGGTACCGTATTCGGCAAAGTAGCGATGCTGAAGCGTGCCGACCGGCGCGCGAACGATAAAGCGGGAAACCCAAGAGCGATCGGCGGCTCGGCTCTGCGGGCTGCGGCCGTCGGCGAGCGGACGGGACGAAAGCACCAAGCCGCACAGCTCGATATGGCTCAGATGCGCCGCGCGCTTAAAGATGTCAAACATGGCCCCGCATGGGGTGAGCTCAACTTGAGATGCCATGACCTAGGCCTCCTTAGTCGTAGAAATAGAATCGGACGATACTTCGACAGGTCCGCCAAAAGTACGGGCAGCTGCGGCTCCACCGGCAAGCGGAGTCGCCATCTGGGCTTTTGTGCGTCGTGGTGCCGAAACGGGAAGTTCAAAGGCAAAGCCCATCGCAAGCAAAAACCACGTAAGCGTATAGGTTGCAACCAGAGCGGCAACAAGGCCGCCCATCACGGCGCGTTGGGAAAATACGCTACATGCAGCCACAACCAGCACCGGAACCTCGCAGGCAGAAAGCGCAAGCACACCCTGCAGGAAGCCCGAGCGCCGATTGCGCGCAAGCGCCCCCGCGGCAACGCCGGCTATGCCTGGCAGCGCCAACGCCAGTGCGGCAATAATACCCGGTAGCGACCCAGACCACACGAGCGATCCCAAAGTCGCCGTCACGCGAGCGCCCGACGCCAGCAGCGCGGCCGAAACCACGATCACAGCCCAAACCACGCCACAGACGACCGTCGCGCCGACCATCAGCGCGCGACGAACCGCGCGGCCAGACGCATCCATGGGGCACGGCGTGAGCGGCTCGCCGCGGAGCGAACGGCCGACATTTTGCGCATAGTGGTCACAAAACGCTGAGAGCGCCGCCTCGACCGCCGCCGGCTCGGGACGATCTTTTTGATGGCTGGACAGACAGGCCATCACCACGTCGAACAGCTGGGCATCGACAAACGCCAGCGCATCGCGTAGCTCTTCGGAATCCGGCTCAAGCCCTAGCTGCTGGGCCTGCTCGGCCGCGGCGAGCGCCACATCGGGCTCACGACGAAGCAGCTGAGTCAAATCACAACCGGGCGCATGGGCACCAATGGGATAGTCGGGCCGCGTGTCCATCTTGAGACGGTAGGGGCTCGCGATGTCGCGCGTCTTTTTGCGCGAACCCGAGGTGCCCGAAGTGCTCGGCGCGGCTTCGTATGGCGCGACGCCGGCAATGAGCTCGTAAACCGTGCTTGCCGCGGCATAGACGTCGATCGCCGGCGACATACGCA
>UROJ01000116.1 GCA_900549335.1 uncultured Collinsella sp. | reverse complement strand
GATGGCGAGCGGCCTTTTAGGCTGCGCATTTGTTTTGCTTCGCGCCATGTGGGGGTGATGGCGACGTGCATTTTTGCGAGTATTCTGCAATCGAAGGCCCCTGCATACCGACCTCGGGCAAAAAATCGGGATTTCTCGATGTTTTCTACGAATGATGGGCGGGGTTATGGGCCGGCAGCGTTTGATTTGCAGGGATATTTGCGCTCTTTGGCATTTATCGCGGCGCCCGAAGCCCTTGGTTATGTTGAATACTCCTAAAAATGCACGGCGCTTAGAGGGGGACCTTCGCGAAAAAGGAAACCGCCCCGTCGAAGTATGCATTCGACGGGGCGGTTTATGCATTTGGCCGATTAAAGATGCGCTGTCAAACTACTAGAACTTGACGGTCGGGGCCTGGCGGGCTGCTTCGGCGGCCTCGAAGCCCTGGCGCTCCTTAAACTGGAAGATGCCGGCAAAGATGACAGCCGGGAACGTCTGGATGGCGTTGTTGTAGCTGAGCACGCAGTCGTTGTAGCTCTGGCGTGCATAGCTAATCTTGTTCTCGGTATCCTCGAGCGATGCCTGCAGCTGCGTAAAGTTGGTGTTTGCCTTAAGATCGGGATAGGCCTCGGCTACGGCGAAGAGCTGGCGCAGCGCACCGGTCAGCACGTTGTCGGCTTCCATCTTGGCCTCGGGCGTGGTGGCCTTGACGGCGGTGTTACGCGCGCTGATCACGGCGGAGAGCGTCTCTTGCTCGTGCTTGGCGTAGCCCTTGACGGTCTCGACCAGGTTGGGGATCAGGTCGTTGCGACGCTGCAGCTGCGTATCGATGTTCTGCCAGGCGTTATCGATGCGGTTACGCTTGGTGACCATGTTGTTGTAGATGCCGGCGATGGCGCAGACAATCACAATGACAACAACGATGCCGATGATGACGGTAATCATGATGTCTCCGTTTCGAATGGCCGCGGCGGCATGCGCCAGCTGCCGTTGGTATAACGCTACTAGTATACCCGCAACGTTTTGCCGTGCCGAACTTTCCGGTAAGCGTTATGTTTTCGGCGGGGTCGGCACCGGGGCAAAGCGCGCGAGGTACAGGTGTAAGATATGCGACAGATTGACGAGTGTTGTCTTTGCCCTGAGGATGGCGATACCAGTGGACCTTCGCATTAAGAAAACCTACCGTGCCCTGTTCGATGCCTTCACCGAGCTTCTCGAGGAGCATCGTTTTGAGGACCTGACGGTTGCCATGCTGTGCGACCGCGCCATGATTCGCCGCACGACGTTCTACAAGCACTTTCGCGACAAGAACGATTACTTCGCCTTTTATATCGATGAGCTCATGTCGGGCTTGCCGCAAAAACAGCCCGATGAGGCCGGCGCAGTGTCTGCCGAGGACGTGCGCGCGCTTCGGCACGCGATTTTGGACGATGCCATGGATTTGATTCTGGCGCACGAGCAGCTCATGGATAACATTTTGGCAAGCAGCATGTCGGGCATGTTGACCAACGTTATTTGCGACCGCATTGCCCACTCCATCCGCGAGCGTGTGATGAACGTGCTTGCCGAGGATGCCCTGGCCCCCGTGTCACTCGAGACGACGTCTGAGTTTGTCGCCGGCGGTATTATTCGACTTTTCACGATATGGTGGGAATCGGGCCACGATCTTGAGCGTCGACCCGAGATGGCCGACGTGGTCGATGCGCTGTTTGAGCGGACCATGACGCCGGTGCATCACTAAAAGTGGCGGAGAGAGGGGGATTCGAACCCCCGGAACGCTCTCGCGCTCAACGGTTTTCAAGACCGCCGCATTCAACCGCTCTGCCATCTCTCCGTGAGTCGTAATGATAGCATCGTTTTGAATTTGCAACAGGGAAGGCGAACGATGACGATCACCGAAATCGACGAGAAGTTCATGCGCGAGGCGTTGGCGGAGGCTCGCGCCGCCGCGGCGGTGGGCGAGGTGCCCATTGGCGCTGTGGTGGTGCGCGACGGCGAGATCGTCGCGAGGGCGCATAATCGTCGCGAGCTCGACCGGGACCCTTCGGCTCATGCCGAGTTTGCGGCCGTGTGCGCCGCTGCCCAGGCGCTTGGCCGCTGGCGGCTTTCCGACTGTACGGTCTATGTGACGTTGGAACCCTGCTGCATGTGTGCGGGGCTAATGGTTAACGCGCGCGTGGGGCGCTGCGTGTATGGCGCGAGCGACGCCAAGGCGGGCGCGTTGGGATCCCTATACGATTTGAATGCCGACTCGCGCCTGAATCATCGGTTTAACGTGACCGCCGGCGTGCTGGCAGACGAGTGTCGTGAGGTGCTGAGCAGCTATTTTAGTGGGCTACGTGGCACCGATGGTGCTGGCTGCGGTTGTGGGGCCGATCTTGAAGCACACGCCGCTCATGCCGAGGCGCTCGCGTGTGCCGAAGATATTGCCGTTGAGGCGGTCGATTTTGGTGTCGCGTGCCGCCGGCCCCGCCGTGTGCTGCTGGCGATTGACTCCTTTAAGGGCAGCGTTTCGAGTGCACAGGCGGAGGAGGCCGTTGTCGAAGGCGTGCGCCGTGTGTGGTCCGATGCCGAGGTGCGCGCATTGCCGCTGGCAGATGGTGGTGAGGGAACGCTCGACGCCGTTGCCGCCTGCGGTGGCGAGCTTGTGACCTGCGAGGTTGCAGGTCCCTTGGGCGACCGCGTGTCTGCCCGGATGCTGGTGGACGGCGAGCACGAGTCGGCTGTTATTGAGATGGCCGAGGCGGCGGGTATTGGGTATTCGCCTTGCACGGAGTCGTCGGCGCTGGCTGCTACAACCTATGGCGTGGGCGAGCTGATGCTCCGTGCGGTTCGTGCCGGGGCAAAGACTATCTATATTGGCTTGGGCGGCAGCGCCACCAACGATGGTGGCGCCGGTATGCTGCAGGCGCTGGGCGCGCGTGTGGTCGATGATCAGGGCTGCAATATCGCCCCTGGTCTTGCCGGCCTTGAGCAGGTGTCGAGCGTTGATTTGGCGCCAGCGCTGCAGGCTTTGGATGGCGCTCGTATCGTTGTGCTTTCGGATGTCGAGAATCCGCTTGTGGGGCGCCGAGGCGCCCTAGCGGTGTTCGGTGGGCAGAAGGGCCTGCCGGCGGATGATGCCGAGGTGCTGCGCAGGTGTGACAGCTGGATGGTCGGCTACGGCCGCCTGCTCGATACGGCGATTGCTAGGGCGCGGGCTCAGGGGTTGCTGCGCACGCCCAAGGGCGCACGGACATTTGGCTCGGTGCTCGGCGTGCCCGGCGCGGGCGCTGCCGGTGGCTTGGGCGCGGCGTTGCTGGCGCTCGGTGCGGAGCTGCGTTCGGGCGTGGAGACGGTGCTCGATCTCGTGGGATTTGACGAGCGCGCGCGCGATGTCGACCTGGTCATAACGGGCGAGGGTAATATGGACGAGCAATCCGCCGCCGGCAAAGCGCCGGTGGGTGTGGCCCGCCGCGCCAAGCGATATGGCAAGCCGGTGGTCGCCGTCGTGGGCGGTCGTGCCGACAACCTGGATGCGGTGTACGAGCAGGGTATCGACTTGGTTTTGCCGATTTGCCGCAAGCCCATGGACCTCGACCAAGCGCTTAATCCGCAAGAAGCCGAAACCAACCTCATCTGCGCCGGCGAGGCAGCTGCCCAAGCCTATGACCTCGCTCGCCTCTAAAACCCATCCCCTCGATAAGTTGCGGTGAAATACGGAGTGTTTTTGCCTTTAAGGTGCCAATTCAGTCCGTATTCCACCGCAACTTCGTGAATTGCCATCCGAGGCTGGTCGACATGGGTCTCGAGTCGGACCGTTTGCCACGAAACACGGCTATCTACTACGTTTAACCGGCCATCCTCGACCATCCCGGAATTTGTGAAATTAAAACCGCAGGTAGAAAGCTTGCCGATTTTCGAAAAAGCCGGCTATGGTTGACCCCTGCGGCCTAAACGTAGTAGATAGGCCCTTTTCGTGGCGCAGCGTCAGACCAGTCTATTTGGGACGGCTATTTTGACTGCATGCCGATCTGATTGCCCAAGTAGTCAAAAAAGCCCCGTCCCAAATTAGCTGCCTTGTGGGGCTGTGGGGATAAAGATTGCCGACGGTTTTATCCTGCCGAGCCCCCTTTGATGGCGCGAATGGTTCGATTTGACGACCGAGTGGCAACCTGACGCGGAATGGCGGGTCGTTTAAATTGCTACACTTTTAAGTATATAGCGATGTCCTGCCTTGCGTTTTTGCGCGCGGGGGGGGCGTATATTTGCATCGATGGGGACGACACACATATATAGCGAGCTGCTGCTTGCCGTCCTCATGGATTGGGGAGGCCTTCATGAATCGCGCGTGTGCGAGAGCTCGAGAAATGCTAAAGCCTTTTGGCAAGAAAACCAATACCGCCAAGCGTGCCCTGAGGGTTTTGGCCGTCCCGCTGGCGGCGTGTGCACTCTTGTTTGGTGCGACGAGCGCGTCGGCCGATCAAACGGTTCCCTTTAGCAACCACACCGTGCAGACGGTGAATCCCACCGGCACTACGGTCAATCTGTTCGACTACTGGGTCGTGAACGGCGACAACGACAGCTCGAAGAACATAAACAACGACAACAAGAATGACAACACCGGCATCAATAAAGACCATCAGCTCAAGTTCAATGGCGGTGCCGGATCGGGCATTAATAGATGGACGGGCAGAAGCGATACCAAGGGTTTTGGACGTCTTTCATTTGTGAAGAACACGCTGGTAAATGGTTATCCGGAGATTGATGGCACCTACGCCTCCTATAACACGCACGGTACGTACGAAGACGAGTCGCTCGATTATCTCTTTAACAGCGCCAGCCAGGCAAATGAAAATGACAAACAGGACGGCAAGGCCGTTTACAACAACGTGCAAGGCCTTTTCCAGCTCAAGAAAGGCTATTACGTTTACGACTCGTACGGCTCTGACGGCTCTGACGGCAACTATGCCGTCTATAACCCCACGACCAACTCCTTTAACGTCTACAATAAGGCGGGCGTATATAAGGGCGATGCGAGTAGCGAAACCAATCTGGGTCAGTTCTTCCCCTTTGACTCGGCTAAGAAAGTTTTTACCGATAACGGCAACGGCCTCTCTCCTAATAGCATCATTGACGGGGACAACTCAACCCTCAACCACCACTTTGGTATGTCCATGACCACGGAGTTCGTCCAGCCTGCGGGCGGCAAGACCACCGATA
>UROJ01000115.1 GCA_900549335.1 uncultured Collinsella sp. | reverse complement strand
AGATTGGAGATACGGCGAATCTTGCCCTCGACGGCCTTGCGACGGGCCTCGGTGGGATGTGCGGTAAAGACAGGGTGGAACTCGAGCTTGCCGAGCAGCTCGTTGGCGCCCTCGACACCCATCTCGTTTACCAACTGGTGATAGGCGACGGTGAGCTCGTTGGCGGGATCGACCTCGGTATCGGTCGATGCGCCGGCCTCGCGCTCGCGCAGCTGCGCCACACGGTAGTTCTCCTCCGACAGGTTTGCCAGGTGGAAGAAGCTCGTAAAGGCGCGAACGATGACCTGCTGCTTATCGAGCGGCAGGCTGTCGATCAGATCGACGACCTCACGGAATGCCACGGCGGTGGGCTCGTCGGCGGTGGGCACGCCCTGCTCGTCGACGGCCTCGTCGGCAGCGCGGGTACCGGGGTTGCCGGCATTGGCCACAATCTCGGCCAACAGGATCTTGTCGAACAGGTCCGCGATCTCAGGATCATACTCGCTAAGCACACGACGCTCCAGGCGCAGGAACAGCGCCAGATTGTCGCGCAGCTCCTCGGGGATCTCGATCTCGGCGAGACGCTCCCTGGACTCGGCATTCGAGCCGATTCGGTTAACGAGGCGGTTGACCACGGCAGCGACGCGCGCCGCGGCTTCGGGTACAGACTGGTTGCTTAGGTTCTCAGCCACGTTTCCTCCCATTCCTCCTTCTATGCACGTAACATGCGGTATTCATTATAGGCGCTTGCGAAATACTTTCGATACTGATTGCGCTTTACCACACAAAAGTATTTTCTGCATTGCAAGGGTTTTTGCTCTAAATGGTCGTATTTCTCGGTGGACGGCATACACAAACGGGGGCATTCCGCATAAATGCGAAACACCCCCGTAACAATCGCTCGCAATGGACGGGACACTCAAGCGGGTCCGCAGCTCAAAAAGATGCGCTACAGGCGCTCGCGAACCGCCTCGACCACGTTGGCCAGATCGACGAGAACCTCGTCATGGCTCTGCATGTCGCGTACCTTGACCTTGCCGGCGGCAAGCTCGTCGCCACCCAGGACCAGGATGAGCTTAGCGCCCACCTTGTCGGCCTGCTTAAACTGAGCCTTGAGCGAACGGCCCTGATAGTCTGCCTCGGTCACGATGCCCGCGGCGCGAAGCTCCTGCGTAATGACAAAGACGTTCTGGCGCAACTCCTTGCCGGCATTGGCGACGTAGACGCACGGGGCCTCATCGGCACCCAGGTCGCTGCCAAAGGCCTGCAGGGCCAGCAGGGCGCGCTCAAAACCGACGGCGAAGCCGACGCCGGCCGTGGGCTTGCCGCCCTCGAGCTCGACCAAGCCGTCGTAGCGGCCGCCGCCACCGATGGAGCCGACGCCGGCACCGGGAGCCTCGACCTCAAAGACGGTGCGGGTGTAGTAGTCCAGACCACGCACCAGGGTGGGATCCTCGACATACTCGATACCGGCGGCATCCAGATAGCGCTTGACCTGCTCGTAGTGCTCGCGGCACTCGTCGCACAGGTTGTCGCCCATCAGCGGCGCGTCGGCCATGATCTCGCGGCAGTGGTCGTTCTTGCAGTCGAAGGCACGCAGCGGGTTGAGCTCGGCGCGCTCGCGGCACTCGTCACACATCTCGTCAGCGTGATCGAGGATAAACTGCTTGACCTGCTCGCGGTAAGCCGGACGGCACTGAGCGTCGCCCATCGAGTTAATGAGCAGACGGAGCTTGGAAAGATCGAAGCCCAGGCGCTTGTAGAACTCCATGAGCATGATGATGCACTCGGCGTCTGCCGCCGGATCGGGAGCGCCGAGCCACTCGATACCCACCTGGTGGAACTGACGCAGGCGGCCCTTCTGGGGACGCTCGCCGCGGAACATGGCCTCGGCGTAGTAAGCCTTAAACGGCGTGGAGCCCTGGGGCACCAGGTTGTTCTCCACGACTGCGCGCACCACACCGGCCGTGCCCTCGGGACGAAGCGCCAGGCGCTGCTTGGGCTTGAGTTTTGTGTCGGTGCCCTCGGTAAAGACGCGCTCCAGGTTGGCGCCGCTAAAGACGCGGAACATCTCCTTGCGCACGACGTCGGTCGACTGGCCGATGCCGTGGACAAAAACGTCCACCTGCTCGATCGCGGGCGTCTCGATGGGTTTAAAACCAAACGGCTCGAACACGCCGGCAGCGATCTGCTGCATCTTTTGCCAAGCGCGCATCTCGGCGCCGATAAGGTCGCGGGTTCCCTCCGCCTTCTGTGCCTGCATGGGCAAACACCTTTCTTTTGTATCGCGTCATAGGTAGTGGACATTATACGGCACAAAGCAGCAACGCGGCGGCGTGTCTGACCGAACGAGGGTATGGGGACTCGTTCGGCCAGACACGCCGCCGCGGTTTGTGATCCCTTTTCCTCCGTCCCCTTCGGATTACGTGATCCCTTGGGGACGGAGGAAAAGAGATCATTTCGTAGACCCGTGGCTGCCCTGGAAACCGAATGACAGTACGAGCATCCATTCGGCTTCCAGGGCAGCCACGGGCAGAACAGGCAAACAGGAATAGGCGGCGACCCGCTACTCCCCCGCCACGCTTGCGCGCAGCTTGGCGGCGATGGGCTCGGATGCCAGCAGGAACACGAGCATGACCACGGAGCACGCCAGGCACACAATCCAGGTGCTCGCAAAGGAGCCCGTGGCATCGAACAGCACGCCCGAGACAATGGCGCCCACGGTGCCGCCGACCATCTCGAGCGAGGTAATGGTGCCCGTGACCTTACCCAGGTCGGCCATGCCAAACTGCTTGGACGCGGCGATGGTAGGCGTGATGGTGCCCATGCACGTTCCAACACCAAAGCTCACAGCGGCGACAATAGGACCGAGGTCCGTCGTCGGGAAACACAGCGCCACGCAGGCGATAATGCACGCAACGGAGCCAAGGATATTGCCAAAGCGCAGGCCAAAGCGGTCATAGATCGCACCGAGCGAAATCTTGGCAATAACGACGGTGACCATGTAGGCCGAAAGTACGGTACCCGCCCACATGGGATCGTGGCCGCCCGTGACGATCTTGGTGCCGTTGACGGTGACGCTCGTCATATTCGTAACCTGGTTGGGCAGGATGGCGCCATTGACAAGGCCCATAAAGAGGAATGCCGCGACGAGCAGCCAGAATGCCGGGCTCTTCTTAATGCGCGACCAACCGACGCTGACCTCTGGGGCCGTATGCTCGTCCTTATCGCCCGCGGTGGAAACAGACGGATCGCCCGGGTTCTCGCCGAGCGGCTTCAGGCCAATCTCGGAAGGTTTGGTGCGGAAGGAATACGCCGTGATGGGCAGCGCCGCCACAATGCAGACGGCGGCAAGCACCAAGAAGGCGGAACGCCAACCCACGCTCACGATCAGCGAGCTTACGATCGGCGAGAGAATGGCACCGCCAAAGCCCGAGCCCGAAAGCGCAATGGAGATAGCAAGACCGCGCTTGGCCGTAAACCAGTTGGCAGTGACGAGGCTAATGAGCAGACGGGTCGAGGCCACGGCGAAGCAGCCCGAGACGGCAAAGAGCACGTAGACCTGCCAAAGCTCGCCCACAAAGCTCATGCCGACAAGCACGGCAGAGGTGGCGATAACGGTGAGGGAGCCCAAAACGCGGCCGCTCACCTTATCGGCGACATGGCCGATCACAAGCGAACCCACAACGCTCACCACGGTGGAGATGGCATTGGAGATGTTGTACTGCGCAAGGGAAATGCCCAGGTCGCTGACGATCAGCGGCTGGAACAGGCTCATGCAGTTGACGAAAATCGTGTAGCACGTGGCCATGATCACGAAGCCAGAGGCCACCACGAGCCAGCCGGGGAAGAACTTACGTTGCTGGGACATGGATTACTCCTTGTGGTCCGCAATGTATCCGAGAGCGACGGCGGCATAAGCCGCGGCGCCGAGGGGAAGCTCGGCATCGTTAAAGCGCGCCTTGGGATGGTGCTGGGCAAAATGCTCATCCGTATCGGTTACAGCGGCGCCCACGGTAAAGTACGCGCTCGGGATCTCGCTCGAGATAAGCGCAAAGTCCTCGCTCGCCATGGCGTGGAATAACGGCAGGAAAGCTGCCTTGGGCAATGTCGCACCCACATAGCCCAGCGATGCCTGGGTCATATCGTCATCGAGTACGAGCGGCGGAACATCCGAGAGTGTCTCGATGGTCGCCGGTGTGCGATACGTTGCCGCGACGCCATTGACGACCTCGGCGATGCGGGTCTTAAGATGCGCCATGAGCTCGACATCGAAGCCGCGCAACGTTCCCTCGAGCACGCAGGTGTCGGGGATGACGTTGGCCGCCAAACCGCCAGCGAACTTACCCACGGTAAGCGCGACCTCCTTGGCCGCCGGCACCTCGCGAGAGATAAGCTCCTGAAGCGCCAGGTGCACATGCACGCCGGCCGTGATGGGGTCGATGCAAATCTCAGGGCTGGAACCGTGGCCACCCTTGCCCTGCAGCGTGATGCGGAAACCGTACACGCCCGAGAGCGCCGGACTCCCATAGAGCACTAGGCCGAGCGGCGACTGGCTGTTGACGTGCATGGCAAAAGCCGCCTGAGGACGCGGGTTCTGCAGCAGACCGTCGGCGATGGCGGCGCGGGCGCCCTCAAAGGTTTCCTCGCCCGGCTGGAACAGCAGCTTAACCGTGGCATTGGCATCGACAAGCTCGGTCTCGCGAGACTTGAGCAGGCGGGCGGCACCAAGCAGGGCCGTCGCATGCATATCGTGGCCGCAAGCATGCATGCAGCCGTTGACAGAGGCAAAAGGCTCGCCCGACTCTTCCGCGACGGGAAGGGCATCCATGTCACCGCGCAGCATGATGACCGTGCCGGCCTGATCGTCCGTGCACGTACCGTTGCCCTGGGCCGCCACGGCCGCACCGGCACCGATGAGGCCCACAACACAGGAGCCGTCGACGAGCGTGGCGAACGGGATGCCCATCTCGGTCAGACGTGCCTGGATATACGCAGAGGTTTGCGGAAGGCAATTACCCAACTCGGGCGTCTGATGCAGATCGTGGCGCCACGCAGCAAGCTTGTCTGCAAAAGCTTGAGCCTCGGCAACAAGACCGTCACCGATAGCGGCTTGCGCTGCCGGGGTGGCCTTGGGCGCTGGTTGCGGTTGAAAATCGGACTGAGCTGGTGCCATAGATGCCCTCCAGTATTATTTGTGCAGCAAACACTTTGATGGTCTAAAG
>UROJ01000114.1 GCA_900549335.1 uncultured Collinsella sp. | reverse complement strand
TGCATGCCCGAAAGCGAGCGCTCGGGGCACGAGATAAAGTGCACGGTCTTGTGCCCCTGCCCCAGCAAGTACTCGACAACCTGGCGCGAACAATCGAACTGGTCGTTATCGACCGTCGAGCACAGCGGGTGCTCCAGCATGGTAACGAGCACCGTCTGCATACCGGGCAGCGGCTCAAAGGTGCCAAAGTCCGCCGGCATGCGGTTCATGATCACGACCATGCCGTCCACTGGCAGTGCGCTCATGCGCGACGATGCGCTCTCGAGGGTATACGGATGCCCGTCTACTTTAGTGAGGGTAATGGCGTAGCCATGTTTGTCGGCCGCGGCGGCAAAGCCCTCCATACGGTCGAGGTTGCCGGTACCGGTAATGTTGAACATGGCGACGCCGACGGTCTTGAACTTGCCGCGACGCAGCGAACGGCCGGCAAAGTTTGGACGATACCCCAGCTCGCGCATGGCGGCACGCACGCGCTCCTTGGTCTCGGGGCGCACGCTGGGCGAATCGTGCACGGTGCGCGAGACCGTCTGCTCCGAGACGCCCGCGAGACGCGCTACGTCCTTAACGGAAACCGATTTTTTAACAGCGGCCATAGGTCGATCTTTCTATGTCAACGATGCCATTGATGGCATCCTACGCAGTTATTTTGAACACTTTCAAGTATATCTAACGCCTCCTCCGCCATACGCTCACCACCCAAAACCTACCGTTCACCGACAATCCCGCTTCCACGAACGGCTTTTGTCGCCCAAATGTTAACGTTGCCATTGTGCAAACACAGAGCCACCGGGCGGCTCAATCGTTTACGCATAAGGAATCGACGGTTCGCAGGCACAAGAACCACCGGTTCGCGTCTTTTTTTTGTGTCGCATAATGGCAACGTCAACATTTTGGCAACCGAACGCCAAAAGCTACCATCGTTGCTAACCCACCGACTCTTAGGAGCATTGCATGGAGCAACTCATCGCCATCATCGAAAAGGGCCAGCCCTTTTTCAACGCGATCGCCCGCAACAAGTACCTCAAGGCGATCCGCGACGGCTTTATCTCCGTCATCCCCATCATCATCTTCTCGTCCATCTTCTGCCTGGTAGCCTCGGTCCCCAACATCTGGGGTTTCTACTGGCCCGATGACATCAACAACGCCCTGTGGAAGTGCTACAACTACTCCATGGGCATTCTGGCCATCGCCTGCGCCGCCACCACGGCCAAGCACTTCGCCGACGCCCAGAACCGCGATCTACCCAAGAACAACCAGATCAACTTCATCTCGTGCATGTGCGCAGCCATCATCGGCTTCTTGCTCCTTTCGAGCGACACGATCGCCACGGACGCTGCCAGCGGCTTCAACACCACCTACCTTGGTTCCAAAGGCCTGTTGACCGCCTTTATCGCTGCGTTTGTGACCGGCATCATCTACAAGTTCTTCATCAAGCGCAACATCACCGTCAAGATGCCCGAGCAGGTTCCGCCCAACATCTCGCAGACCTTTAAGGACATCATCCCCTTCTCCGTCTGCATCACCGTCTTTTGGGTCTTTGACATCGTCTTCCGCGCTGCCTTTGGCTTCTGCTTTGCCCAGGGCGTCATCCAGGTGTTCCAGCCCCTGTTCACCGCTGCCGACGGCTACATCGGCCTCGCTGTAATCTACGGCGCCATGAGCCTCTTCTGGTTCGTGGGCGTCCACGGCCCTTCGATCGTCGAGCCCGCCATCGCCGCCGCTCTCGTTGCCAACATGACCGACAACCTGGCTGCGTTCCAGGCCGGCCAGCACGCTTCCGCTGTCCTGACCCAGGGTGCCCAGTACTTCGTCGTCTGCATGGGCGGCACCGGTGCCACGCTCGTCCTGGTCTTTATGTTCTGCTTCCTGGCCAAGTCTCAGGAGATGCGCGCCGTCGGTAAGGCCGCCATCGTCCCGGTCTGCTTCGCCGTCAACGAGCCGCTGCTGTTCGCCGCGCCCATCGTGCTCAACCCCGTCTTCTTTGTCCCGTTTGTCTTTGCCCCGATCGCCAACATCTGGATCCTCAAAATCTTTATCGACTTCTTGGGCATGAACGGCTTTATGTACACCCTGCCTTGGACTGTCCCCGGCCCCATCGGCACCATCATGGGCTTGGGCTTCCAGCCGCTCGCCTTTGTGATGCTCGCCATCATCCTGGTCGTCGACTTTGCCCTGTACTACCCGTTCTTCCGTGCCTATGACGCCCAGAAGTGCGCCGAGGAAGCCGAGATCTCCCAGGAGGAGCTCGCCGCCAAGAACGCCGAGAAGGCCGCCAAGCTCAACGATGCCTTCCAGGGCAAGGCTGACGCCAAGAGCGTTGCCGCCGGCGCCGCTGCCGATGCCGTGAAGGCCGACGCCCCCGCCGCTTCCGCAGCACCCGCTGCCGAGGCAACGACCGCCAGCGACCTCAACGGCAAGCGTGTGCTCGTGCTCTGCCAGGGCGGCGGTACCTCGGGCCTACTCGCCAACGCGCTGGCCAAGGCTGCCAAGGAGCGCGGCATTAACCTCGAAACCGCTGCCGAGGCCTATGGCAACCACGTGGATATGCTCCCCGACTTTGATCTGGTCGTCCTGGCCCCGCAGGCTGCCAGCTACTTGGCCGACCTGCAGAAGGACTGCGAGCGCGTGGGCAACAAGTGCGTCGCCTGCCGTGGCAAGCAGTACATCGAGCTCTCCCAGAACGGCGACAAGTCTCTCGCCTTCGTCTCCGAGCAGCTTTCGAAATAAGTAACGCTCAGGGCCAGCCGACCATCCAAGAGCGGCTGGCCCTTCGATTTAGACGATTGGATCATCATGTCCGTTAACCCTGCTAGCGTCACCAACCCGCCTGCGCAGTTTCCAGAGGACTTTGTCTTTGGCGGCGCCACTGCTGCCTACCAGGTAGAGGGCGAGACCCGCACTCACGGTAAGGGCAAGGTTGCCTGGGACGACTTCCTGGAGGCCCAGGGGCGCTTTTCCCCCGACCCCGCTTCGGACTTCTACAACCAGTACCCCGTCGACCTGGAGCTGTGCGAGGAATTCGGCATCAACGGCATCCGCCTCTCCATCGCCTGGAGCCGCATCTTCCCCAACGGCACCGGCGAGATCAACCCCGAGGGCGTGCAGTTCTACCACGACCTCTTCGCCGAGTGCCACAAGCACCACGTTGAGCCGTTTGTCACGCTGCATCACTTTGACACGCCGCTTGCCCTCTTTGAGAAGGGCGACTTCCTCAACCGCGAGACCATCGACGCCTTTGTGAACTTTGCCACCTTCTGCTTTAAGGAGTACGCCGACCAGGTGACCTATTGGTTCACCTTTAACGAGATCTGGGCGGACGCCTCCAACACCTACATCGAGGGCACCTTCCCCGGTGGCGTCAAAGCTCATCTGGCCGAGGCCTTCCAGTGCGAGCACAACATGATGCTCGCCCACGCCAAGGCCGTGCTGGCTTTCCACAACGGCGGCTTTGAGGGCAAGATCGGCGTCATCCAGTCGTTGGAGTTCAAGTACCCGCTCAACGAGAACGACCCCGCCGACATCAAGGCCGCCAACAACGAGCACGTGCTGCAAAACCAGTTCCTGCTCGACGCCACCTTCCGCGGCGACTATGCCCCCGACACCCTCGAGTGCGCCAACCGCCTGGCTGCCGTCTCGGGCGGCACCATCGAGATCCTGGACGAGGACCTCGAGATTATGCGCGAGGCCGCACTCTACAACGACTACCTGGGCGTTAACAACTACCAGTGCCGTTTCTTGAAGGCTTACGACGGCGAGAACGACCTGCACCACAACGGTACGGGCGAAAAGGGCACCGGCCGCTGGCGCGTCAAAGGCATTGGCGAGCATGTGAACAAGCCCGGCATCCCCACCACCGACTGGGACTGGATCATCTATCCCGAGGGTCTGTTCGATCTGCTCGTCTACATTAAGCAGCGCTACCCCAACTACAAGCAGATCTTCATTACCGAAAACGGCATGGGCTACAAGGACCCCTACAAGGACGGTTTTGTGGACGACCAACCGCGTATCGACTACATCGAGCAGCACCTGCGCTGGTTGCTCAAGGCCATGGAGGTGGGCGTCAACGTGGGCGGCTACTTCCTGTGGAGCCTGCAGGACCAGTTCTCCTGGACCAACGGATACAACAAGCGTTACGGCTTCTTCTACGTTGACTTTGAAACCCAGAAGCGCACGCCCAAGGCAAGCGCCTACTGGTACAAGCACGTAGCGCAGACCCGTCGTCTGGACTAGCGGCCTGCGGCGAGTGGCTTGCTGGTAGCGGGATTGCCCCGTTCACATAACCTGTCCCCATTTCTCAGCCGGGGGTGGCACGTCACACGGCGCGCCACCCCCGGCCTTTTTGAGCGGACCGTACCGCACGTTTGTCTCAATCTGTAACAACTAACCGAGTTTTTGGTCCCTAGCTGTTACAAATCAAGACAGACCGGGGAGGCCGCGCCGAATTGTCTAAATCTGTAACACTAAAACCGGTTTTGGACGTCTAGTTGTTACAGATCGAGACAAACGCGCAGGACAACCCTCTCAATCTCGATCTGTAACATCTAGCCGAGTATTTCGGCCCCAACTGTTACAGATTGAGATGAACGAGCCGAGCACGCCTACGCCCGCAAATCCCGCACGCTCGCACGCTCGACCAGCACGCCCGAGACGAGCGTACGGCTTCTGGAGCTCGGGGCTTCCAGACCTGCGACGACCTCGTTAAGCGCACG
The DNA here is from genome assembly GCA_900549335.1 of uncultured Collinsella sp. Classification (GTDB taxonomy): domain Bacteria; phylum Actinomycetota; class Coriobacteriia; order Coriobacteriales; family Coriobacteriaceae; genus Collinsella. The sequence goes on along the minus strand of UROJ01000114.1, from coordinate 497 downwards.
GATGCCCAGCTCGCGGTGGCGAAACTTCACCGACGTCAGAATCGAATTAGGTATCGTCTTGTAAAGCTCGTCATCAAAGCCGATCACGGACACGTCGTCGGGCACACTCAGACCCTTATCACGTAGAGCCATCATCACGCCGTTTGCCATGCAGTCGTTAGCAGCGAGGACCGCCGTGCAATCGGGCTTATCGGCAAGCACAAGGCCCGCGGCATAGCCACTATCCGCATTCCAATCGCCCTGCAGAGGCTCGGGTGGCTCGATGCCGCGCGCCTCGAGTGCCGCACGCCAACCTTTCATACGGCACTGGCTCGACAGCGACTCTTTCTTACCAGAGACGAAGTACACGTTCTTGTGCCCGCGATTCAAGAAGTACTCGCACGCCATGCGCGCGCCGCCCTCTTGGTCGTCACTGACGGTGGAACAGGTAGGATGTTCCATCGGTGTGATAATCACCGTCTTGAGGTCTTTCGGCGCCTCAAACGTATCAAAGTCAT
>UROJ01000113.1 GCA_900549335.1 uncultured Collinsella sp. | reverse complement strand
GCGGTGATAACGGGCTTGTAGGCCGCGTTGCACTTGGCGATGATCTCCTTCTGGATGTGCGGAACGAGCTCGGGCTTGATCTCGATGCCCAGGTCGCCACGGGCGACCATGATGCCGTCGGAAGCCTCGAGGATCTCGTCGAAGTTCTCGACGCCCAGGGCGCACTCGATCTTCGGGAAGATCGTCACGTGCTCGCCACCGTTCTCGCGGCAAAGCTCGCGGATGCCGCGGACGGACTCGCCGTCACGGATGAAGGAAGCGGCGATGTAGTCGATGTTCTCGGTCAGGCCAAAGAGGATGTCCTGACGATCGCGCTCGGTGATGGCGGGCAACGAGATGTTGACGTTGGGCATGTTGACGCCCTTGCGCTCGCCGATCAGGCCGTCGTTCTTGACGACGCAGGTCATGTCCTGACCGTCGACGGACTCGACCTCGAGGGCAACCAGGCCGTCGTCGATCAGGATAAGGGAGCCCTTCTCGACCTCGGAGGGCAGAGCCAGGTAGTCGAGGGAGATGTGCTCAGAGGTGCCGTGGAAATCCTCGGACGTGGGCTGAGCGGTGACGACGATCTTATCGCCGGTCTTGACGGCAACCTTCTTGCCATCGACCAGAAGGCCGGTGCGGACCTCGGGGCCCTTGGTGTCGAGCAGGATGCCGACGGGCAGACCGAGCTCCTTGGAAATACGACGGACGCGCTCGATGCGACCGTGGTGCTCGTCGTAGGATCCGTGCGAGAAGTTAAAACGGGCGACGTTCATGCCCGCCTTGATCATCTCGCGGATGGTCTCGTCGCTATCGCAGGCGGGACCCATGGTGCATACAATCTTGGTGCGCTTGTACATTCAGACCTCCATCTGACATCGTCTTGCGCTGATAGATAAACCATAAGAAATAAAACTGAGATGATTATAACGAAATGGCGACCGAATACCCCAAAAAATCGACCGTATGCCGAATTAGAAGTTCATTTTTTGCGGAAAAACGGTATATGCAAAAACTTTACCAACCGTTCTGACCGCTGCTATCTGGGCGATATTTCAGTTTGACGATGTGCCGAAGAAAAAACGTTTTATCAATATTGAGCATCACACGGTCTGCATCGTTGCACTCGAGCCGTGTTTCCAATTGGAATGTTTTGGCTAGACGCGCTGCTTTGGGGTACCATAGCTCCACTATCAACTGCCGCTCAGCACGGCAGCCTTGATGAGCCCTTGCCCTTCTCCTGGGAATTATGATCGGGCATCAATCTGCTGAGTGGCCCGAATCCCAGGAGGGGACTCTATATGCAAAAGGAATACCTGTCCGCCGCGGCGGAGGTGCTCAGCGACCAGGGCGTCGATGAGAACCTCGGCCTGAGCAACGACGAGGCGTCGTCGCGCCTCGCCAAGACAGGCCCTAACAAGCTCGAGGAAGCCGAGAAAACGCCGCTGTGGAAGCGTTTCTTTGAGCAGATGGCCGACCCCATGGTCATCATGTTGATCGTTGCCGCCGTCATCAGCGCGCTCACGGGTATGGTCAAGGGCGAGCCCGACTTTGCCGACGTCGCCATCATCATGTTCGTCGTTATCGTCAACTCGGTACTGGGCGTGGTCCAGGAAGCCAAGAGCGAAGAGGCCCTCGAGGCCCTGCAGGAGATGAGCGCGGCGCAGTCCAAGGTGCTGCGCGACGGCAAGCTCGTGCACCTGCCGAGCGCCGAGCTCGTGCCCGGCGATGTGATCATGCTCGAGGCGGGCGACTCCGTCCCGGCCGACTGCCGTGTGCTCGAGAGTGCCACGATGAAGATCGAAGAGGCTGCACTCACTGGCGAGTCCGTGCCCGTCGAGAAGCATGCCAACGTCATTGAGCTCGCCGCCGGCACCGACGACGTGCCGCTCGGCGACCGCAAGAACATGTGCTACATGGGTTCCACCGTGGTATACGGCCGCGGTCGCGCCGTCGTGGTCGGCACCGGTATGAACACCGAGATGGGCAAGATCGCCGGCGCCCTGGCCGAGGCCAAGGAAGAGCTCACGCCGCTGCAGGTGAAGCTCGCCGAGCTCAGCCGCATCCTTACCATCATGGTTATCGTCATCTGCGTCGTCATCTTTGGCGTCGACATCATCCGCCACGGCGTGGGCAACGTTCTCACCGATCCGACCGCGCTGCTCGACACCTTTATGGTCGCCGTCTCGCTCGCCGTCGCCGCCATCCCCGAGGGCCTGGTTGCCGTCGTGACCATCGTGCTGTCGCTCGGCGTGACCAAGATGGCCAAGCGTCAGGCGATTATCCGCAAGCTCTCTGCCGTCGAGACCCTTGGCTGCACGCAGACCATCTGCTCCGACAAGACCGGTACCCTCACCCAGAACAAGATGACCGTCGTCAAGCACGAGCTCGCTGCGCCTAAGGAGAAGTTCCTGGCCGGCATGGCTCTGTGCTCCGACGCCCAGTGGGACGAGGAGCTGGGCGAGGCCGTGGGTGAGCCGACCGAGTGTGCGCTCGTCAACGATGCCGGCAAGGCGGGGCTCACTGGCCTGACTGCCGAGCATCCGCGCGTGGGCGAGGCCCCGTTTGACTCGGGCCGCAAGATGATGTCCGTGGTCGTCGAGACCCTGGACGGCGAGTATGAGCAGTACACCAAGGGCGCGCCCGACGTGGTGATCGGCCTGTGCACCCATATCTACGAGGGCGACAAGGTCGTTCCGCTGACCGAGGAGCGTCGCGCCGAGCTCGTGGCCGCCAACAAGGCCATGGCCGACGAGGCCCTGCGCGTGCTGGCGCTGGCAAGCCGCACCTACACCGAGGTCCCGGCCGACTGCAGCCCCGCTGCGCTCGAGCACGACCTGGTCTTCTGCGGCCTGTCCGGCATGATTGACCCGGTCCGCCCCGAGGTCGCCGACGCCATCCGCGAGGCCCACGATGCCGGTATCCGCACCGTCATGATTACGGGCGACCACATCGACACCGCCGTGGCCATCGCCAAGCAGCTGGGTATCGTCACCGATCGCAGCCAGGCCATCACGGGCGCCGACCTCGACCGCATGAGCGACGAGGAACTCGACGCGCACATCGAGGACTACGGCGTGTACGCCCGCGTTCAGCCCGAGCACAAGACCCGCATCGTCGAGGCTTGGAAGTCGCGCGACCAGATCGTGGCCATGACGGGCGACGGCGTCAACGACGCCCCGTCCATCAAGCGCGCCGACATCGGCGTTGGCATGGGCATCACCGGTACCGACGTCACCAAGAACGTCGCCGACATGGTGCTTGCCGATGACAACTTCGCCACCATCATCGGTGCCTGCGAAGAGGGCCGTCGCATCTACGACAACATCCGCAAGGTCATCCAGTTCCTGCTTTCGGCAAACCTTGCCGAGGTCTTCTCGGTGTTTATCGCCACGCTCATCGGCTTTACCATCTTCCAGCCGGTGCAGCTGCTGTGGGTGAACCTGGTTACCGACTGTTTCCCCGCGCTCGCGCTGGGCATGGAGGACGCCGAGGGCGACATTATGAAGCGCAAGCCGCGCAACGCTAAGGACGGTGTCTTCGCCGGACATATGGGTCTGGACTGCGTGGTCCAGGGTCTGATCATCACCGTGCTGGTGCTGGCGAGCTTCTTTGTGGGCGTGTACTTTGACATGGGCTACATTCACATCGCTGATATGATCGCCGGCAATGCCGACGAGGAAGGCGTGATGATGGCGTTCATCACGCTCAACATGGTCGAGATTTTCCACTGCTTCAATATGCGCAGCCGTCGTGCGTCGCTGTTCACCATGAAGAAGCAGAACAAGTGGCTGTGGGCTTCCGCTGCGCTGGCGCTGGTGCTGACGGTGATCGTGACCGTACAGCCGACGCTTGCCGAGATGTTCTTTGGCCCTGTGACGCTTGAGCTCAAGGGCGTTCTTGCCGCGCTGGGCCTGGCCTTCCTGATCATCCCGCTGATGGAGATCTACAAGGCGATCATGCGCGCGGTCGAGAAGGAGTAAGTTAACCTGTCCGGGCCCGCCCCTGCGTGTTTTCTTCTTCGCTGGTCCTCGCGCTTCGCGCTGCGGGATCGCTCAGAAGAAACCCCTCTCGGCGGTCGGGCCTTCGGACAACCTCTCGGGACCATGAGCTGAGGGAAAGTATGTGAGCTGGTCGGGCTTTGCCCGGCCAGCTCTTTTTGATTTAAAATACCTGCTCAGTTGTGATTTTGGCTGCTGGGAGGCGTTTGTGGCTAAGGCTAAGGCTAAAGCGAAGAAAAAGACGACGGGGGCGCGGGCTAAGCGCGGTCGTCGTCGGAAACTCGCGACCGAAGCGCCCGTGTCTGCCGAGGAGTTGTTGGCGAGCGTACCGGGGCTCGATGCGCTGCAGGATGTCCCGGCGTTTGATGATCTGCCGGTCGATGAAACCCAGCAGACTGCCTTTGATGATTTCTGCGCACATGCCGAGGAGCCCGAGCAGATGCAGCTCGGTGCCGTGGTACGCCTGGATCGCGGGTTTCCGCTGGTGGCCACTGCCGACGACACCTTTCGCGCCGAGCATGCCGTGGGGTTTGCCAAGTCGCGCGGCGAGGACGAGGTCCTGCTGCCTGCCGTGGGCGACCGTGTGGCGGTACGCCGCGCTCCCGGGCACGATATGGGCGTGATTGAGTACGTGCTGCCGCGCCGTACGAGCTTTGAGCGTTGGCGCGGCCGCGCCCGTGGAGAGCGCCAGGTGCTCTGCTCCAACGTGGATAGCGTGCTAATCGTGCAGGCGCTCGGTGCCGGTGAGGTGCTGCTCGACCGCGTGGCGCGCTCGCTGGTGTTGGCGCTCGACTGCGATGCCGAACCGGTGGTGGTGCTCACCAAAGCTGACCGCTGCGATGCCGAGGAACTCGAGCGCGATTTGGACCGCGTGCGCCGCCTGGTGGGTCCGGACGTGCGCGTAATCGTGACGTCCTCTGCCGAGGGCCGCGGCCTGGACGAGGTCCGTGCCTGCGTGCCTGCCGGGAGCTGTGCCATGATTCTGGGCGAGTCGGGTGCCGGCAAGTCGACGCTGCTCAATGCACTGCTGGGCCACGATACGTTGGCGACCGGCGGTGTGCGTGAACGCGACGACCAGGGCCGTCACACTACCGTCGCGCGCGTGATGGTGGCGCTGCCGGGCGACGCCGGCGTGATCGCCGATGCCCCGGGTCTGCGCAGTTTGCCGCTCGTGGGACATGAGCGGGGTCTGGCGCGCGCTTTCCCCGAGATTGTCGAGGCATCGCGCGCGTGCCGGTTTGGCGATTGCACACATACCCATGAGCCGG
>UROJ01000112.1 GCA_900549335.1 uncultured Collinsella sp. | reverse complement strand
ATCAAGCTGGTTCTTAGGCTGTTCTTGATAGACGGGTTCGGGGCCATGCCGGCGTAAGCCGAGTCTTGAGCATCACCGTCGACTGGGCAACAACCGCTTTACCTTAATGGACGCCAATCGAGGGTCGATTATTGGGTCGCCTCGTCCACTAACGCATCTATCCCACGCACTCCGACAGTCGATACTTGCGGTTGCGGCTCGTCGCCGGCGCCGTGGGCTCAAGCTCGCCTTGAGCAATGAGCGCGTTGACGCGCGACCTAACCTGGGAAATTGTGAGCCCTGTGCGCTCTGCCAGCTCGCGCGTCCCCAGCTCGCCGTAGTGTTTGAGTGCCGTCACAATTAAGCCCCCGCCATGATCGACCGACTCGATCTTTGAACGGTAAAGTACGACCTTGAACCGATCGAATCCCGGGCAGAACAGGGGCTCGGCCAGACCATGCGCGCGCATGGCATCGATCATCATCGGGATGCCCGAGCCATTGCCCTCAGCCGGCGAACCTGCGCCATCCGGCAGCGGGACAATCGACATGAGCTTCACAAGCGTCGCGTTACGGCATCGGGAGCTGCCGTCAAACAAGTTCTCGCGAGTCTTTCCCCCGTAAAGGCCGCCAGGATTCGTCACCTCGACACGATCATCAAAGACGTCGACGGCAATCGATTGTCCACAGAACCGATCCCCGTATTCTCGATGGATTACGGCGTTGGCGATTGCTTCGCGCAGAACCTCCTCGGGAATCTCAAGCGAGTCGACACGCGAGACGCCTTGGACGATCGAGGTTCGCCGCAAATTCTTGGCGACGGCTGCGACGGCATCCGAGATCATCTCGCCCAACGTTCCCTCACAGATTGTGCGGTCCATGAACCTTAGTGGCCCCGCAGCTCCCTTTTGAGTTCCCACGTGGACAGCCACATCAATGAAGAGCTTGGGATAGAACTGCTGAGGGTAAACGCCCGCGGCAAGGAGGCCGGCCTTGGTAACATTGCCCTGGAAGTCGAGGAAATTCAGACGCTCCATCTTTGTCTTCTTGTCCGCCGCACCGCGCATCGCTCGAGGCGTCAACGAATAGGCACGCTCTATCGTGCGGTCGACCAGCGACTCGTCGAGATCGCCCACACTCGTGCCGGGCACCGCATCGCGATCGCTAGGACTCGTCCGTTCGTATGACGACAGTGCCAAAACCTCGGTCGACGAAAGCGGGACATCTTTGTCATCGATGCGTTTGTAGCTGCCACCTTGAGCGCCCCGCTCTATGACATAGCAAGGCTTGCTCGACGGGTCGAGCTCCTCAATCGTGATAACGAGAACAACGGTCCCCCGAAGCCCCACGCGCTCAATGGTGTATTTGGGCGGATTGGCCAGCTTTCCGCGACCGCCAGCATCGCCCATGCCCGCCACGAATTGGTTGAGCACCTTCTCGGTCTCAAAGTTTGCAACTGGGACAAAACCCGCGCGCTCGCTCACTCCGAGCACGATGATGCCGCCGGCGGTGTTTGCGAAAGCGCTGACCGTTTCCCATACGTCGCGGGAAAGCGTCATGGCGCTCTCTTTTACTTCGACGCTAAGGTCATCCGAGCCCATACGCCTTAAAGACTCAAGCAGACCGGTCAGCTCGTTTTCGTTCATCTGCACGTCCTTTCGCTCGGTCCTGCGGAGAATGCCACGGATAGATTTCCCTCGTCTCTCAGTTATCTCTCGTAATTATCTCTCATCTATCTTTCTATCTCTCGGCTTAGAGATAGAAAGATAGATAGAGATGGAATGTCTACCATTTGCTTCATTTATACATATTTTTGCTGGTAGAACAATCGGTATTGAGACAATACCATGATTGCCTGTCTCTTTGCTGCTCAGTTATCTCTCATATTTTTCTCTCATCTTCCTGTCATCTCTCATATTAGAGACGAATGAGAGACGAGAGATACGCGAGTGATGGACGAGCGAGGATTTTCGGAGGGTCGGATATCGAGAGTGGATATTTGGACGGTTTTTGGGGCTTTTGGCGGCCGATTTCGCCCGAAAGTCCACGCTCGTTTGGCGAGTGTCCAAATTTCCACGCTCGTGCGGCGGTCACGCGGGGCCTATGCCCAATCCGGCTGCATCGTCGTCAGTTCGCCGCAGAGTCGCGGCCCCATATGGGTATACTCTCGAGGATTCGACTCGATTCGCCCCCGCTGGGGCGTCAAAGGAGACTGCATATGCCTACCACCTCAACCGACCCGCGCGCCGCTGCCGCCGCGCTGCTGGTGCCCGGCACCACCTGCCACGGTTTTACCGTCGAGCGCTGCGAGACCGTGCCCGAGCTCGACTCGGATGCCTACGTGCTTCGCCACACCGCCTCGGGCGCTCGCCTGCTGTACCTGGCGTGCGACGACGAAAACAAGGCTTTTGCCATTGGCTTTAAGACGCCGCCGGCCGATTCCACCGGTGTGTTCCATATTCTTGAGCACTCGGTGCTGTGTGGGTCGGCCAAGTTCCCCGTCAAGGAGCCGTTTGTCGACCTGATCAAGAGCTCCATGCAGACGTTCCTCAACGCCATGACCTACCCCGACAAGACCATCTACCCCGTTGCCACCACCAACGAGCAGGATTTGTACAACCTGATGGACGTGTACCTGGACGCGGTGTTCAACCCGGCCATCTATACCAAACCCACCATTTTTGAGCAGGAGGGCTGGCACTACGAGCTGGGCCTGCCGAAGGGCGCCGAGGGCGAGGGCGGCGCCGCGAGCCTACGCGAGGGCACGCTGCGCTATAACGGCGTGGTGTTCAACGAGATGAAGGGCGCGCTGTCCGACCCCATGAGCGTGCTGGACGACGCCGTCAACGCCGCGCTCTACCCCGACACCGCCTATGCACACGAGAGCGGTGGCGACCCGCGCGCGATCCCCGCGCTCACCTACGAGCAGTTCCTGGACACGCACGCGCGCCACTACAATCCTTCCAACTCTTATATAACGCTCTACGGCGACCTGGACGTGGACCGCGCGCTGGCCTTTTTGGACGAGCGTTATCTGTCGCAGCCGAGTGCCGCGAGCCGCCGCATGGACGCAGCCGTTGCCGCCAGCGAGGACCCGTCCACGCTGGCGCCCAATCCGCTGGGCGTGCAGGCGCCCGTGACCTGCGAGTATAAGCGCGTCGAGATGGCCACCACGCCCGAGAACGCCCTGGTGGGCCTGGGCCTGGTGCTGGGCAGCGCGCTCGACCGTAAGCGCACGATCGCGGCGGATATCCTGTTCGAGGCGTTGCTGGGCTCCAACGAAGCACCGGTTAAGAAGGCCATTCTGGCCGCCGGCCTGGGCGGCAACGTGGTGAGCTATACCGCGGCCGAGAGCCTGCAGCCCTACGAGCTCATCATGCTGCAAAACGCGCAGCCCGGCGTGGCGCGCGAGCTGCGTCGCGTGTTCCAGGACGCCTGCCGCGACCTGTGCGAGCACGGCGTTCCGCGCGAGCGCCTGGAAGCTATCATCAGCAGCAACGAGTACGATCTGCGCCAGCGCGACTACGGTATCGCCGACGGCGTGGCCATTGCATGCGATGCGCTGAGCACCTGGCTCTACGATGACGACGCCGCGACGCTGGCGCTCAAGTACGGCCCGGTGTACGAGGAGCTGCGTGGCGAGCTGGACGGCAGCTACTTTGAGGACCTGCTGCGCGATCTGGTGCTGGAAAACGATCACATGGCACTGGTCGAGCTGGTGCCGGTGGACGCCGCCGAGGGTTCGGAGGGTGCCGAGGCCGCCGAGCTGGCAGCCAAGCGCGATGCCATGACCGATGCCGAGCTGGCCGACGTGGTCGAGCGCACGGCCGCGCTGCGTGCCGCGCAGGAGGCGGAAGACACGCCCGAGGCCAAGGCCACGCTGCCGCGCCTGCGCGTGTCCGACATTGGCGAGGCGCGCCCCGAGCCGCCGCTGGTCGTGGACACGACCGCGCCCATCCCCTGCCTGCGCCACGGCATCCCCACCAACCGTCTGGCCTACGCCATGCAGTATTTCGACCTGAGCTGCGTCGCGTTTGAGGACCTGCCTTATGTGACACTGCTCTGCCGCCTGCTTAAGCAGCTGCCCACGCGCGAGCACTCGGCCGAGGAACTCGACAACTTGCTCGCTGGCAAGCTCGGCTTTTTGAGCTTTACGACCGAGGTCATGACCCAGCCCGAAGTGGACGGCGTGCGCCCCTACCTGCTGGTGAGCGCCGGCGCCCTGTCCGAGAAGATCGATGCGCTGGCGAGTCTGCCGCGCGAGGTGTGGTCGAGCACGCTTTTGGCAGACGCCGACGCCGACCGCGTGCGCGACGTGCTCACGCAGATTCGCATTGGGCTTGAGCAGGGCTTTATCAACAACGGCCACTCGGCGGCGCTCGGTCGCGCGATGAGCTACAGCTCGCCTTCGGCCGTGGTGCGCGAGCAGCTTTCGGGCGTGGATTTCTACCTGTTCCTGCGCGATCTGCTCGAGCACTTTGACGAGCGCGTGGACGGGCTGCGTACCAAGCTTGCCGAGCTGGCGGAGCGTATCTTTGTGGCCGATGGCTGCATGGCGAGCTTTACCGGCAGCAACGAGGACTTTGACGCATACTGGGATGCCGCGGGCGACCTGGGGCTGGGTGCGGGCGATGGTGCCGATACCGGCCGCGACGCTCTCGTGGTGCCGACGCCGCGCGACCGCCACGAGGCTTTCGTCATCCCCAGCGATATCTGCTTTGCGGCAAGCGCGTGCGACCCGCGTCGCCTGGGCATCGACGTGACGGGCGCCTGGGCCGTGGCTGCCAACGCGCTCTCCTACGATTACCTGTGGAACGAGATTCGCGTGAAGGGCGGTGCGTACGGCTGCGGATTCCGCGCAGCCGGCGAGCGCCAGACGGCGTTCTACACCTACCGCGACCCGGCGATCGATCCTTCGATTGAGCGCGTGAAGCGCGCGGGTGCATGGCTTGGCAGCTTTGAGCCCGACGAGGCCGCCTTTGAGGGCTTTATCGTGAGCTGCGTGAGCGGCATGGACGCGCCGGTGAAGCCGTATGCGCTCACCAAGCGCCGCAACACGACCTACCTGGCCGGGCTCGATTCGCATGCGCGCGAGGAGCGTCGCGCCCAGATGCTCGCCGCCACGCCCGGTGAGCTGCGCTCGCTCGGCGCCGACGTGGCGCGTATCGCAGCCGAATCGCCCACCTGCGTCTTTGGCAGCCGCGAAGTCATCGCCAAGAGCAACGCCGGCTTCAACGTAGTCGACCTGCTGGGCTAAGGCACGGCAAGCAAAACTACCACGAAGGGCGCAGTTCACAGGCGCCCTTCGTGGTAGTTCGAACACTTGTTCTATACGCACACATGTT
>UROJ01000111.1 GCA_900549335.1 uncultured Collinsella sp. | reverse complement strand
GAATGAGGTCAGCAGTACCACGGCGATAAACGCCACGATAACCACCATCAGATACATGGCGTCCTTGCCGATAACGTACGGCACGCGGCCAAACACCATGGCCAAGTAAGGCGACACCAGGCCGCTCGAGATAACCGGGAACGCCACGCAGCACAGAATCAGCAGCGCGGCGATGGTGTTGAGGGCCATCCATTCGGTCTTATGAACATTGACCTCAACGTTTTGAGCCGTGGGGTCGACGCCCGAAAGCTTGGCAAGCCACTTGCCCCAGAAGAAGAACGTCGCGGCCGAGCCAAAGGCAAGCACCATGATCATGAGCACGTTGCCGGTCTGCGCAAACGCCACCAGGGCGCCCCACTTGGACACGAGCATGCCAAACGGCGCCACAAACATGCCCATGATGCCCAGCATCATCAGGCGCGTCAGGTGCGGCATGCGGCTGAACATACCGTCCATGTCCTCGATATTGCGGCTGCCGATATGATGCTCGGCGGTGCCCACGCACAGGAACAGCAGCGACTTGGCCACCGTGTGGAACAGGATCAGGAAGATGGCCGCCCATACGGCCTCGGGCGCGCCGACGCCCAGGCAGGCGCTAATGAGGCCCAAGTTGGAAATAGTGGAGTATGCGAGGACGCGTTTGGCGTTGCTCTGTGAGATGGCCATGAGGGCAGCGAGCAAAAACGTGATGGCACCCACACTCGTGACCATAAAGCCGGTCACAGGATAGATGGCATAGAGTGGGCTCAACTTGACCATCAAGAACACGCCGGCTTTGACCATGGTTGACGAGTGCAGCAGGGCGCTCGTGGGCGTGGGGGCAACCATGGCACCCAGCAGCCAGGTATGGAACGGCATCTGTGCGGCCTTGGTGAGCGCGGCGAGCGACAGCAGAATGACCGGCATCACCAGCAGCGCGGACTGCGCGGTTCCGGCGCCGGAAAGCTCGATCATGCCCGAGATGGTCAGCGGCATGCCGTTAACGTGCAGGAACATAAGACCCGCCAAAAACGCGATACCGCCCAGCATGTTGAGGATGATCTGGGTAAAGGCGTTCTTGATGGCCTCGGGCGTGCGCGTGTAGCCAATCATAAGGAACGAGCACACGGTGGTGATTTCCCAGCCGCAGAACAGCCACTCAAGGTTGTCGCTCGTCACGATGACGAACATGGCCGAGAGGAACAGGAACATAAGCGCCAGGAACTGCGGGCGTCGGTCGGGCGCGGTTTGCCCACGCAGCGCGGCCTCGTGCTCGTCGTGGGTCTGGAAGTCCTTCATATAACCCAAGGCATACACGCAGATAAGGCTGCCGACAATGCCAACGGCGAGGACCATGATCACGCTCATGTAATCCAGGTAGAGCGGCGTCGCCGTGACGGCTTCGGCCGCGGGCAGCGTCATGGCTGCAAAGACAACGGAGCCCACCAGCTGGACTACGCCGAGCACACCGGTAAGCGCGTTCCTATATTTATACGCGTTGTACAGGATGACGGCACACAGAACAACATCGATGGCGGAGCTGATGATCGAGAGCGTATGCGAGGTGCCGGGGGCAATCTCAAAGCTCTGCGGACCCGCGCCAAAAAACATGACGGCGACTACAACCGTCACCGCCATAATGATGCCGGCGCCTATGAGCCCCACCGCATCGCGGGCTCGGTCACCACGCGTAAGCAGCATGCCCAGCGCCGGTACCAGCGGAAACAGGGTAAGGAAATACAGTAGCGTCATACCATCACTCCCCCATGCAAAAACGCTGCAATTGTTTAACGTTATAGCTCAATTGAGGAGTAGCGGCGGCAGGTTTTCGGTCAACTGGGGAGTTTTAGGCGTACGGGGCAAGGGCACGTCCACTTTGGACCAGAGAGGCGACGCTCCCCCTATCGCAGCGGTGGGCGACGGGCCGCCGCGCGCGGTTTATTGACCACGCTGGAGGATGACCCAATAGGCTCGCGGCGGTCCGAAAAGTTGGCGCGGCAAGAAAAATGCGCCCCTGTGGGCGCACCATCCCGTTCGCTATTTCGCTTTTTTAACGCGCGGCTTGCGACCGCGCGGCTTATCGACCAGCGCAGATTCACCGCTCTCGCGATACTGGCGGCACCAGGCCTTAACCGAAGACTCGCTGGGAATCCCATGCTTGATCATGGCCTCGCGAACCGTCAGACCGTTTTCCAGACGGTCCTTAACCACGGCGAGTTTAACGTCGTACGAATAGGTGTGATGACGAGCGCCCGCGTTGAGCACGGCGTCGACACCGCCCACGGCATATGCGCGGGCCCACTGACGAGCCGTGGCCTGGGGAATGCCAAGCTTTGCGGCGAGGGCGCGGTGGCCGACCCCCTCTTGGAGGATCTCGACGGCGCGCTGCCTAACCTCGGGCGCATGCGTGCGAGTCCTTGTTGCTTCCGACATACCTGCCACTTCTTAGCCTTAACCGTTAATCTGCTTTCTTACGTGCAAGTTAGATAGTAGCATTTTACTGTTTGCTCAAAGCAGTTAATTAAAATAGACGCGGTGTTATCTGGGCATTTGGCACCAATTTACGACATTTCTTTATCGATTATTTACGCTGGTAGCTGACTCGCAGCCAATCGTCATTCGCTTGTCAACAAAATTGGCATCTCTTTATGTCCTTTGGCATAGAAGATATAGTTATTAACCCCTCCCCCAATAATTTTGAGTGATCGGCAAGGCGGTAGACGTCCTTACTCCTCATGATTACCGCGCATTGCCATCCACCGGAGCAAAACAAAAAGGGCGGGGCCTGCTGCGCTTGCAGGCCCCGCACCGGTTGACACCCGACGGGACACAGCCGGGCGAGGCGGATCCGTGCTACCGCCCCGCCTAGCCGCGATGTTCAACTACAGCTCGTTGGCCGCGTGATACGCCGTGCGAATGGCGTTCGCAATGTCGGCGGTGCGCTCGCCCGAGCAGTCTCCTACGCAGGTCACGGGCACCGTCACGCCATCCAGGTCAAACGCGTTGGCCTTGGAGCCCACGGCCATCACCACGTAATCGCAGGCGATCTTCACCGGCTCCTCGGCGCCGTCCTCGGTGGTGTGCACGGCCTCCACGCCCTCGTCGGTAATGGCGGTCAGGCGGGTCTTAACGTGCTGCTCCACGTTGTGGGCGGCAAAGTCGCTCATGATCAGCGGCAGAATGGTCTCGGACTCGCCTGCGGCAATCTTGTCGAGCATCTCCACGATCGCCACCTCGCAGCCGTGTTGCAGCAGATACTCGGCAGTCTCGGTGCCCACCAGGCCACCGCCAATGACGGCGACGCGGCCCGTAAGCTCCACCTTGCCGGCCAGCACGTCCCAGCTCGAGACGACCTTCTCCGAATCGGCACCCGGAACGGGGATGACCACGTCGTGCGCGCCCACGGCCACAATCGCGGCGTCGGCGGCGTTGAGATCCTCGGCCGTAGCGGCATGGTTGAGCTCGACCTTCACGCCCAGGCCAGGCAGAATCTTCTCGTAGTACTCAACCGAGCGCATGATCTCGTCCTTGCGCGGAGGCGCGGCTGCCAGCACAATCTGGCCGCCCAGATGATCGCTCGCCTCATAGACGGTCACGTCGTAGCCGCGCTTGGCCGCCACGCGCGCAGCCTCCAGGCCGGCAATACCGCCGCCCACCACGGCGATCTTCTTGTCGCCCTCGCCCGGCTTAATGGCGATGGTCGCCTCGTCACCGTTCTCGGCATTGAGCACGCACGAGATGTACTTGCGGTTTTGAATCGCATCGACGCAGCCCTTGTTGCAGTTGAGACACTCGCGGATGGGCTCACCCGTGGCAGCCTTCAGCGCAATGTCGGGGTCGCACATGAGCGAGCGGCCATAGGCGATGATGTCGGCCGAACCGTCCTCCAGAATCTTCTCGCCGGCCTCTACCGAGACCACGCGGCCGACAGTTGCCACCGGCACGGAGACCAGGGCCTTAACGCGCTCGGCCACCGGCAGCGTCCAGTTGTAGGGCATGGCGCCCATGGGCGGAATAGTGTCGCCCATGTTGCCGGTGTGGTTGGCCTGTGCGACCTGGATCATATCGATGCCCGCACCCTCGAGCAGCTTGGCGAACTCGCAGGCCTCGTCGGGCTGCAGGCCGCCCTTGCCGCGCGGCGTGCCGTCGGGGTTCTCCATGATCACGGGGAGCTTGTACTCCACCATCAGCCCCGGCGCGGCTTCCTTAATGGCGGCGACGACCTCCAGCGCGTAGCGAACGCGGTTCTCGAACGAGCCACCGTACTCGTCGGTACGCTTGTTGAGGATGGCCGAGCATAGCGAACCCACCAAGCGGTCACCGTGGACCTCGATGGCGTCGATGCCGGCCTGCTGCGCGCGGGCGGCCGAGGCGGCGATAGCCTCCTTGATCTGGGTGAGTTGCTCCACGGTGGCCTCGTTCACAAAGTGCTGCATGTCGTGGTGCAGCTTGGCGTAGGCCTGCTTGCGGATCTCGTTGGACTCAGCCATCTTGGTGGCAAAGGTCTCCTCGTCGCCGGCGGCCTTGGCCTCCTGCGCGGCCTTGGCGGCGGCCATGGATCCCATGACCATGCGGCCGACACCGGGCACGTCGTACTCGGGGTGGAACAGCTGCAGCGCGACCTTGGCGCCGTACTTGTGAACGGCGTCGGCCAGCGCCTTAAACGTGGGGATCTGAGCGTCGGTCGCCAGCTTGGGCGTGGGGCTCGCGGTCATAACGGGAGCGACGTCGCCGATGACGATGTAGCTCACGCCGCCACGGGCCAGGCGCTCGTAAAAGGCCAGGCTGCGCTCGCCGATGGAACCGTCGCGCTCCTCGTAGCCGGTGGTCAGCGGCGGGAACATAATGCGGTTCTTGAGCTCAAGGGGGCCAACCATAATGGGCTGGAGCAGCTTGGATGCAGGTGCGGTCATGAACATTCCTCTCTTGTAGGCGCGGCGGCGATGGTGCCGCGTAGTTGTCTAGAGGATATGACATGGGGGTACAGCAGCACAACGGAAATCGGCGGATAGCAGGTAGCGGTAGGTGGATGGGGCGGGGCGGCCCGTCGGTTTGTCTCGATCTGTAACACCTGCAGACCAAAAACGACCCTAGATGTTACAGATCGAGGCGAACAAATTCGGTCCGATCAAACATCTCAATCTGTAACATCTAGACCCACTTTTGACCCCTACCTGTTACAGATCGAGGCAAACCAAACCCGCCTGCTAGAAAATCTCAATCTATAACAACAACTCGGCAAAATGAGCCCCAGATGTTACAGGTCGAGACAGACGCGACCCAACCCACCGGTATATCTCAACCTGTAACACCTAGCCGCCCAAATCGGGTCTAGATGTTACAGATCGAGATTTTGTTTGAGAGGCTGAGAATTGAACCGAAAACACG
>UROJ01000110.1 GCA_900549335.1 uncultured Collinsella sp. | reverse complement strand
AGGATACGCATTCCATCATCAGTCAGGGCAAGCTCGACGCCATTTTGCAGAGCCGCCCCGAGGAGCGCCGCGCCCTCATCGAGGAGGCCGCCGGTATCTCCAAGCACAAGCGTCGCAAGGAACGTGCGCTTAAAAAGATCAAGTCGATGGATGAGCACCTGACCCGTGCCCGCGACATCAATAAGGAAATCGCCCGTCAGCTGCGCCCGCTGGAGCGTCAGGTCGATCGCGCGCGCAAGTACAAAGAGCTGTCCTCGCGCGCAAACGAGCTTACGCAGATGCTGGCCGTTGACGAGCTGCGTTCCCTGCAGTCGCAGTGGAACGACCTGGAGAGCCGCTCTAAGGAGGGCGCCGCCGAGCTGGAGCTCGCGCAGTACCGCCTAGGCGAAAAGGAGCGCGAGCTCGAGAAGCTCCAGGTTATGCTCGAGGAAAAGGGCCTGTTTGTGGGCGACCTGGGCGAGCAACGCCGTCACATGCAAGATGTGGTCGGTCGCATTAACTCCGACATGCGCCTGCTCGAGGAAAAGGGCCACAACATGGTGTCGCGCCTGTCTGACATGCGCGGGCAGATCTCGAGCTCCGAGCATCAGCGTCGTCGCGTGGTCGAGGAGCTCGAGGACGCGCGTGCCCAGCTTGAGGAAGTGACCGGTGCGCACATGCTGGCCCAGGAGGACGTTGACGCCGCTGGTCCTGCCGCCGCTGAGCTCCACGAGCGGCGCGTGGCGCTCGACAATCAGATTTCGCAGCTTACGCGTGAGCAACGCGATGTGCAACGCGTGGCCGATAACGCCGCGCTCGAGCTCGCCAAGGTGAAGGATTCCTTGAGCAATGCCGAGGTCGAGGACAACATGTATGCCTCGCGCCTGGAGCAGATTGACGAGCAGCTCGAGGAGGTCACGGCCTCGCTCGAGAGTCGTCGCGACCGCGCAGAGGAGCTTGAGGGTGCTCTTGAGGAAGCGCGCCAGGCCCAGGCCGATGCGCGTGAGGCCACCGAGACGGCACGCGCGGCTCTGAAGGACCTGCGTGCCCGCGAGAGCGATGCGCGCAACAAGTTATCCGAGGTGCGCTCGGAGCTTTCCAGCCAAAAGAAACTCGATGCCCGCATGGCCGACAGCTCGCCGCTCGTGAGCCGTCTGGTGGGTGCGCTGGGCGACAATGTCTCGGGTCGTCTGGGCGACGTGCTCGAGGCCCCGCGCGAGCTTGAGGGCCTGGTGGAGCAGCTGCTTGCCGGCGATATCGATGCCCTGTTGTTTGATGACGCCGCCACGCTTGAGCGTGCCGGTCGTGCGGCTCTGGACCAAAAGAAGGCCTCGGGTGAGGCGCTGCTGGTGGCGCGCGGCGTGAGTGGCTCTGCTGCCGCCGAGGGCGCTGCCGGTACCCGCCTGGTTGATCGTCTGTCCGTGCGCGCAGGCTACGGACCCGTCGTCGAGTCGCTGCTCGGCGGCTATTACGTAGTGGACGATCTTGCTGCCGCGCTGTCGGCGCCGGTCGTTGACGGTGTGACCTACGTGACTCCCGATGGCGCCCGCGTAAGCTGTGGCGGCCTGGTGCGTGTGGGGCTAGATGCCGGCGAGGCCTCGGGTGCTCTGGAGCGCAAGCGTCGCATTCGCGAGCTGGAGGGCCTGGGGCCCGATCTGGCTGCCGTGTTTGAGCATGTGTCGGATCAGGTCGTCGAGGCCAATGCGGCCGTTGAGGAAGCGCGTGCCGCCGAGGGCGATGCCGCCGGCGAGATCGCCCGTCTTGAGGGCGAGCGCCGCTCGCTGCTCTCCGAGATCGGCCGCTTGGAGCAAAGCGCCAACAATGCCGAGGTCGAGCGCGTGCGCATCTCCAAGCGCCGCGAGCAGGCCTCCGAGGCCGTTCGCTCTGCGCGCCCGCGCGTGGACGAGCTCACCCGTTCGCGTGACGAGGCCCGCGCGCAGGCAAGCGATCTGGGCTTGCAGATTGCCGAGGCTAACGACGAACTCGACCGCGTTCGCCGTGACGATTCCGAGGCTGCCGGCAAGCTCGCCGACGCCAATGTTCGCCTAGCCCAGACGAGCGAACGCCTGCGTTCGCTGAAGGGCCGTGTGCCCGACTTGGAGCATCGTCTTGAGGGCATCGACCGTCGTATCCGCGGAACACGCCAGGCTTCGCGCTCGCTCGAGCTGCTGCGCCTGCGCGTCGACCCCATGCACGAACGCTATTCGGCCCTGTTGGAACGCGCGTCGGATTGGGCAGCGCGCCTGCGTGACCAGGCCTCTCTGGAGGAGGCGGACTCCGCTTCGCTTAAGAAGACCATCGAGGATGCCAAGGCGGAGGTTGCCCACGCTAAGGAGCGGGTCGATACCGCCTCCGCCACGCAAAACGAGTTCAAGGTCGCGCGTGGCAAGCTCGAGGTGCAGGTAGAGGCCGCCATTAAGGCCATTACCGCCGATGGCGCCACGGTACTCGAGGAAGCGCTCATGCTTCCGGCGCCCACGGACCGCGATGCCGCCGAGCGCGAACTCAACCAGCTCGTGCGTCAGATCAACAACCTGGGCCCTGTGAACCAGGTTGCCATGGAGGAGTACGAGCAGCTCAAGCGCCGCTCCGACTACATCGAGGAGCAGCTGGCCGATCTTGAGAGCGCGCGCAAGGCGCTCACCAAGATTACCGTGGCGATCGACCGCAAAATGCGCAAGGCGTTCCTGGTGACGTTTGAGAAGGTCGATGCGAACTTCCGCGAGATCTTTGCCATGCTCTTCCCGGGCGGTCAGGCTCACCTTGAGATGACCGATCCCGAGCATCCGGCCGAGACGGGCATTGAGGTCGTGGCGCAGCCGCGCGGCAAGCGCATCACCAAGATGATGCTCATGTCGGGTGGCGAGAAGAGCCTGACGGCGCTCGCCCTGCTCTTTGCCGTGTACCGTACGCGCACAGTGCCGTTCTATGTGCTGGACGAGGTCGAGGCGGCGCTCGACGACGCCAACCTGTCCAAGCTCATCGGCGCACTCGATGTGCTGCGTTCCGATACGCAGCTCTTGGTAATCTCGCATCAGCGCCGTACTATGGAGGATGCTGACGTTCTCTACGGCGTCTCGATGCAAGCCGACGGCGTCAGTCGCGTCGTCTCGCAAAAACTCGATCGCGAAACCGGAAAGGTCGTGAATGCATAATGGGATTCTTTGACGCACTCTCGCGCGGACTCGAGCGCAGCCGCGAGGCCCTCAACGAGGTCTTCTACTTTGGCGGCGAGGTCGACGAGGATTTTTGGGAGGATCTTGAGGACACCCTCGTCATGGGTGACATGGGTGCCGAGGTCGCCATTCAGGTCTCCGATGACCTGCGTGACGCCGCGGCCAAGAAGAACCTCAAGACCGCCCCGCAGCTTCGCCGCGCCCTGGCCGAGCAGCTCGAGGGCCATTTTGTGCCTGTTGAGCGCGATCCGTTTTCCGATACGCCGAGCTGCGTGCTGTTTGTCGGCATCAACGGCGCCGGCAAGACCACCACGGTCGGCAAGATTGCGAGCGCCATGGCCGCCCGCGGCAAGAACGTGGTGATCGGTTCGGCCGACACCTTCCGCGCCGCCGCCATCGAGCAGCTCGATGTGTGGGGTCAGCGTGCCGGCGTACCGGTTATCAAGCGTGACCGCGGCTCCGATCCGGCGAGCGTGTGCTATGACGTACTCGACGAGGCCGATAAGCGCGGCAGCGACCTGGTGCTCATCGATACCGCCGGCCGTCTGCACACGAGCCCTGAGCTCATGCGCGAGCTCGCCAAGGTGGTCAACGTGACGCGTAAGCGCGCCGCCAATATGGCCGCCGGCCCCATGCCCGTCTCGGTCGTGCTAGTGATCGATGCCGCCACTGGTCAGAACGGTTTGAACCAGGCGCTCGAGTTTAACGAGGCACTGGGCCTGGACGGTATTATCATGACTAAGCTCGACGGCACGGCTAAGGGCGGTATCGCCATGGCCGTGGCCGAGAAGCTCAAGCTCCCGATCCTGCGCATCGGCGTGGGCGAGCAGGTCGATGACCTGCAGGAGTTTAACGCCAAAGATTTCTGCCGCGCCCTGGTGGGCGAGTCCAACTAAGGAGTGACTAGTGTTTGATTCCCTGAGCGATCGCCTCAACGACACATTTGACCGCCTGCGCGGCAAGGGTAAACTGACCGAGGCCGATATTACTTCGGCCATGCGCGATATCCGCATGGCGCTGCTCGAGGCCGACGTTAACTTTAAGGTCGTCAAGGAGTTCGTTGCCAAGACTAAGGAGCGCTGCATGACCGCCGAGGTCATGGAGTCGCTGTCGCCGGCGCAAAACGTCGTCAAGATCGTGCTCGACGAGCTCACCGAGATGCTCGGCTCAACCGAGAGCAAACTCGTCTTTAGCAACCGCATTCCCAATGTCATCATGCTCGTGGGCCTGCAGGGCTCCGGTAAGACCACGGCGGCCGTGAAACTGGCCTACCTGCTCAAGAAGCAGGGCCGCTCGCCGCTGCTCGCCGCGTGCGACGTCTACCGTCCCGCCGCTGCCGACCAGCTGGCCACGCTCGGTGGCGAGATCGGCGTGCCGGTCTTCCGCGGTGACGGAGCTCACCCGATCGACATCGCAAAGGGCGCCATCCAGGAGGCCGTCGACCACCTGCGTGACGTGGTCATCGTCGATACCGCCGGTCGTCTGCAGATCGACGAGCAGATGATGCAGGAGGCCGTCGACATCAAGAAGGCCGTCAAGCCCGACCAGGTGCTGATGGTCGTCGATGCCATGACCGGCCAGGATATCGTCAACGTCGTCTCGACCTTCGCCGATCGCACCGACTTTGACGGCGTGATTATCTCCAAGCTCGACGGTGACGCCCGTGGCGGTGGCGCACTTTCGGTGCGTCAGGTGACCGGCAAGCCCATCAAGTTCGTGAGCATGGGCGAGAAACCCGATTCGCTTGAGCCGTTCTATCCCGATCGCATGGCCAAGCGCATCTTGGGCATGGGCGATGTCGTCGGCATCATCGAGAAGGCCCAGGAGGCAGCCGATGCAGAGCAGCTCGAGGCTGCCGAGCGTATGCTGCGCGAGGGCTTCACCATGAACGACATGCTCGACCAGATGAAGGCCGTCAAAAAGATGGGCGGCATGAAGGGTATCCTGGGCATGCTCCCCGGTGGTCAGCGCGCGCTCAACCAGATGGGCGGCAACCTGGACGAGGGCATCTTCGATAAGAACGAGGCCATCATCATGTCGATGACCAAGGAGGAACGCCTGCGTCCCTCCATCATCAACGGCCAGCGTCGCGCCCGCATTGCCAAGGGAGCCGGCGTAACCCCCACCGAGGTCAACAGCCTTATGAAGCAGTGGGGCGAGATGAATAAGATGATGGGCCGCATGCGCACGATGGCCAATCAGGCACAGGCCGGCGGCAAAAAGGGCAAAAAGGGTAAGAAGGGCAAGAAGATGCGCATGCCCAATATCCCTGGCCTGGACGCTATGGG
>UROJ01000109.1 GCA_900549335.1 uncultured Collinsella sp. | reverse complement strand
GACCCATGATGGGCGGCATAAAGCTGGCGGTTCCGAGCTCGGTACGCTCGTGGATGTTGGAAGGGTCGCGGGGCTGTGTCTTAACCGATTCCTCGCAGCTAAACAGTACATGCAGGCTCTTGATTCCGCGCTTCTTGCATTCTTTGCGCATAATGCGGCTCATGGGGTCACGTACCGTATCGAAAATGTCGGCAAAGCGGAGGCACTCGGGATGGAGCTTGTTGGCCCCGCCCATGGAGCTAACCAAACGAATGTCGTGGTCCTGAGCATATTTGGCAATGGTGAGCTTGGCCGAGATGGTGTCGATGGCGTCGACGACGTAGTCGAGCTTGCCGTCCGTCTGCTCCAAAACGCTCGCGAAGAACTCGTCGATGTTGTCGCTCAGCAGGTATTCGGTGCGTTTGATAACGGTGGCGGCGGGATTGATGTCGTGGATCATGGCTTCCATAACATCGACCTTGCGCTTGCCGATGGTGCTGTGAAAGGCGATAGCCTGGCGATTGATATTGCTGGGCGCGATGATGTCCTTGTCCAGAATGACGAAATGACCGATGCCGCCGCGGGCGAGTGCCTCGCAGCAGTTGGAGCCCACGCCTCCGCAGCCGAGCACCAGCACCGTAGCATCGGCGAGCTTATCGAGTGCCTCGCGGCCCATAATGATCTCGAGCTTGGTGTCGCGTGTCTCGACGAGAGCGGCAGCGGTTTCGGTCATAGACATCCTCCGATGGGGAAGCGAATCGTGTTTTAGCTATTGCCATTATAGGTAATCGCCCATAGGTTGCGACGGCGCTTACTTTGATGTGGTTTGAAGCATTGAGATTAGATAATTAGACAAACATCTAAATATCGAGTATAGTGTGCACGTCATGAGAGATGATGAGAGGAGGTCTTATGCCGGGAGAGGGTTTTAAGGCGCTTGCCGATCCAACGCGACGGCGCATTTTGGAGTTGCTGCGCGAGGGCAATTGCACGGCGGGGGAGCTTGCCGAGCATTTCGATATCAGTAAGCCGTCGCTGAGCCATCACTTGGCGACGCTCAAAAACGCCGGGTTGGTGACCGACGAGCGCCATGGCCAAAACATCGTATACAGCTTAAACACCACCGTCATGCAGGATTTAATTGGCTGGTTTATGGGCTTTACAAACACTGAAGGTGATAAGGATGAATAACGAAAACAAGGGCATTCACCCCACGGGGGTATCGTCGCGCGTGTGGATCGCGCTGGTCGCTCTGTGCGTCGCCAATGTCGTAGCGCACCTCATGGTGATGCCGAGCTTGCCTGCGCAGATTCCCACGCACTGGGGCGCGAACGGCGCCGTCGACGGTTGGGGTCCTAGCTGGATGGCCTCCGCGCTCGGCGTGCTGCCTCTGGCGCTTCTCGCAATGTTCTGCGTGGTGCCGCGCATCGACCCCAAAGGTGAGGCATATCGAACCTCGGGCAAGTTCTACCAGGGCTTCGTAATCGCCTTCACCTTGTTCATGTGCGCCATAAGCTGGCTGGGAGAGCTTACGGTCTGGGGCGTGGTGCCGGCGGTCGGTTCGGTTAACGTGCTGATTTCCGGTGTTGTCGGTTTGCTGTTCATCGGCGTAGGCAACTACTTGCCGCGTGTGAAGCAGAACTATACGCTCGGTATCAAGACACCTTGGGCGCTTGCCGATCCCGAGAACTGGCGCCGTACGCAGCGTTTTGGCGGCGCCTGCTTTATGGTGCTGGGTATTGGCCTGATTGTGATGGGCGTGGCGGGCAGCGTGCTTTCGAGTGAAGTCGTCGCCGCGGTGATTGCGGTTCTGGCGTTTGGTTCGGTTGGAGCCGTCTACGTCTACTCGTATCTGTTGTGGCGCAAATCGCAGCGAGCCGCTCGTTAAGGTTGCGGAAAACTAGCGTACGCAGTTCATAGTATGTTCCGGAGGACTTTTCCCAGGTAGTATTAGGGGGTGTGGGCAACCATGCCCCTTTTTCGTTACGTTTCAGAGCTGGTTCCCTCATTTCGTTTCCACTAAAGCGAATCAAGAATAGGGAAACAGCAGGTAGAAAGGATAGAACAGACATATGGCGGAGTTTATCTACCAGATGTATCAGGCTCGCAAGGCCCATGGCGACAAGGTGATCCTTGACGACGTGACCCTGAGCTTCTACCCCGGTGCCAAGATCGGCGTCGTGGGTCCCAACGGCATGGGCAAGTCGACCCTGCTCAAGATCATGGCCGGCATCGAGGAAGTTTCCAACGGCGATGCCAGGCTCACCCCCGGCTACACCGTGGGTATCCTGCAGCAGGAGCCGCCGCTCGACGACGACAAGACCGTCATCGAGAACGTGCGCATGGCGTTTGGCGACATGATTGCCAAGGTCGATCGCTTCAACAAGATCGGCGAGGAGATGTGCGACCCGGACTGCGACATGGACGCCCTCATGGCCGAGATGGGCAAGCTCCAGGACGAGATCGACGCCGCTGATGGCTGGGATATCGATTCCAAGCTCGGCCAGGCCATGGACGCCCTGCAGCTGCCCGATTCCGACATGCCGGTCAACGTGCTTTCCGGCGGCGAGCGCCGTCGCGTGGCCCTGTGCAAGCTGCTGCTCGAGGCTCCCGACCTGCTGCTGCTTGACGAGCCCACAAACCACCTAGACGCTGAGTCGATCCTGTGGCTCGAGCACTTCCTTCACAACTACCAGGGCGCGGTGCTTGCCGTCACGCACGATCGCTACTTCCTGGATAACGTTGCCGAGTGGATCTGCGAGGTCGACCGCGGTCACCTTTATCCCTACAAGGGCAACTACTCCACGTATCTGGAGACCAAGGCCGCCCGTATCGAGGCGCAGGGCAACCGCGACGCCAAGCTCGCCAAGCGCATGGAGGCCGAGCTCGAGTGGGTACGCAGCTCGCCCAAGGCTCGCCAGGCAAAGAACAAGGCCCGTCTGGCTCGCTACGAGGAGATGGAGGCCGAGGCCCGCGCAAGCCAGAAGCTCGACTGGACCGATATCCGCATTCCCGTTGGACCGCGTTTGGGTAACAAGGTGCTCGAGGCCCATCACCTGCACAAGGAATTCGACGGTCGCGTGCTCATCGACGACCTTTCTTTCACCCTGCCGCGTAACGGCATCGTGGGCGTCATCGGCCCCAACGGTGTGGGCAAGACTACGCTCTTCAAGACCATCGTGGGCCTGGAGCCGCTGACTTCGGGCGAGCTCGAGGTGGGCGAGACCGTCAAGATCTCCTACGTCGACCAGAACCGTTCTGGCATCGACCCCGACAAGAACCTGTGGGAGGTCGTCTCGGATGGCCTGGACCACATGATGGTGGGCGAGACCGAGGTCCCCAGCCGCGCGTACGTGGCGAGCTTTGGCTTTAAGGGCCAGGACCAGCAGAAGCGCGCTGGCGTGCTCTCCGGTGGCGAGCGCAACCGTCTGAACCTGGCGCTCACGCTCAAGCAGGGCGGCAACCTGCTGCTCCTTGACGAGCCCACGAACGACCTCGACGTCGAGACGCTGTCCTCGCTCGAAGCGGCGCTGCTCGAGTTCCCGGGCTGCTCGGTGGTCATTAGCCACGACCGTATGTTCCTGGACCGTGTCGCCACGCACATTCTGGCGTGGGAGGGCACCGATGAGAACCCGGGCAACTGGTATTGGTTCGAGGGCAACTTCGAGGCCTATCAGGCCAACCGCATCGAGCGCCTGGGCGAGGATGCAGCCCAGCCGCATCGTATTCACCGCAAGCTGACGCGCGACTAGATCGTTACGCGGTTTTCCAAACCGCGTAACTGCTCGACGCTGCGCGGGTCGCAAGCACCCCATCTTGCCGTTCAAGCCGTCGCTCGCGTACCGAAGTACGCGTCGTTCCTCTTTCACGGCAACCTGGGGCACTTGCGGCCCGCTCGCTGTTGGTTACGCAACATCAACAAATAAAAACGGCTCAAATCCTGATTTGGATTTGAGCCGTTTGTCGTTACTGCTCGGGTTCTTCGACTTTATCGATGGCCCAGGTGGATCCGAGGCCACCGGTGGTGTTGCGGCGGATGCGCACGGTAACCTCGCGGCGCTCGCCGGCCTGCGTGTAGCGCAGGGGGAAGTTTGCGCGGTTTCGTGCGGCCTCGATGGTACCGCGCTCGCGGGCGATCCAGTAGTACTCGCCGACGATGCCGAGGGTATCGGCGCCGTAGGGGAGATAGGTCGACAACTGGTGCAGAAGCGGGCCGGGGCAGAAGACCTCGGTTGCGAAATCGACGGGGAAGTCCTCGGGGATGGCGGGCGCTACGGGTGCGGGGGCCGGTACCATCGTCGGTGCGAAGGCCTGCTCATTGACGGGCGTCACCTCGATGACGGGCGCGGGTTCGGCGCCGAGTACTGATTCGGTGTCCGCTTTCGGCATCGTCGCGGAATCTGCGGGCTCGACGATGGCAGGTGCGTCTGCGGTCGCGGTGTCGAACTCGACTTGCGGAGCGCTCTGATTCTCGACGCTCGACTTTGCCTCGATGGGCGTGGATGCCATGGTGGTGATGCCGGCGTTTGCGTTCTCGGGGTCATAGACGACCGTGAGCGAGATGGCGGGCTGCGGTGCCTCGGGCTCCGGCGTCGACTCGGTAGCGTCTTGATCTGCGGGCTCGTCGGACTGATCGTCCTCGGCCTTGTCACCAAAGACATCGCTGTTTTGGAATGCAGACGTCTCGGGCTGGTCAGCGGCTTCTTCGGTTGTCGACTTGGGAGCTTCGTTGAGCTCCGCAGTGGTTTCCTGCTCAGATATGACTTCGGGATCGGTCGTGGCGGTGATTTCGGTTTCTGCTGTTACCTCAATAGCGACTTCGATCTCTGCCTCGGGCTCGGGCTCCGGCACGGCTTCAACCATGGCTTCGGGCTTGGGACGTTTAACGTGCTTGGGACGCACGGCCTTGAGGTCCTTCTCGCCGCGCTTTTTCTTTTT
Organism: uncultured Collinsella sp.; assembly: GCA_900549335.1. Classification (GTDB taxonomy): domain Bacteria; phylum Actinomycetota; class Coriobacteriia; order Coriobacteriales; family Coriobacteriaceae; genus Collinsella. The sequence goes on along the minus strand of UROJ01000109.1, from coordinate 542 downwards.
GTAGGACTGCTTGGCTCCCTTGGCTGCCTTGGGCTTGTCCTCGCCCTTGGCAAGGGCGGCATCCCAAGCCTCGTTGGCGATGACGGTGGCATACAGGCGACCGCCCTTAAAGACGGTCAGCTTAATGCAGTCGTCGAGCTCCTCGAGCAGCTCACGCGTGGACTCAAAGCCCAGGTCATAAGCGGTCATGTCGCCGGCGGCGAGCGCCTCCTCGACCTGTGTCATAAACGTTTGCTTGCCGCACCCAATCGCGTCGCGCAGCAGGCGATACAGATAGATGTGGTTGCCCAGCGAAAGCGTGGGCCTAACTATTGTCTTGCTCATGGCAAATCTCCTCTTTACACATGTAAAGCATCTTACCATCGCATAGCGTTCGCCATGGCGGCGCCCAAGGCAAACGGGCGCGAACCGCTTTCGATTCGCGCCCGTTGTACAGGTCGGTTATCTATGAGAGGCAAATGTGCTTAGTTGCCCGATGCCGTGCCTTGGCTCGAGTTGTCAGATGCCGTGCCGGACGCGGTTCCGCTCGAGCTGTTCGAGCT
>UROJ01000108.1 GCA_900549335.1 uncultured Collinsella sp. | reverse complement strand
AGCAACGGTATATGGTTCGTTTCATCTGCGTTTTCCGTCGCGAAGCTTAAACGCTATTATGCGAAACCGCCCTGTCGATTGCAAGCGACGATGTCGGATTGAAACGGGAAACCTGCTGCTTGCCAGTCCTATGGTCAAAAATAAGCGCGGAGCGGCGATATAGAAAAGGGCCGAGGCTCAAAGCCCCGACCCTTTATTGCATTGATGACTATCGCTGCGTGTGGATGACAACCTAGAACGTCTGCTCGTAGTCGCTGTGCTTTTTGGCCGAACGCACCAAGAACTCCTGGTTGGTATTGGTGCCCTTAAGACCCTTGATAAACGATGCGGCCGCGCGCTCGGTGTTGTTCATGCCGGCAAGAATGCGACGCAGACCAAAGACAAACGGACGCATCTGCTCGTCGACCAACAGGTCCTCATTACGCGTACCGGAGGCAACGGGGTCGATAGCCGGGAAGATACGGCGGTCGGCCAGGTCGCGGTCGAGCTTAAGCTCCATGTTGCCGGTGCCCTTGAACTCCTCAAAGATGACCTCGTCCATCTTGGAACCAGTGTCGATGAGGGCAGAGGCCAGGATGGTGAGCGAGCCACCGTTCTCGATATTACGGGCTGCGCCCAGGAAGCGCTTGGGAGGATACAGTGCCGCCGAATCGACGCCGCCCGAAAGGATGCGGCCTGAGGCGGGCGCCGCCAAGTTGTAGGCGCGGGCAAGACGCGTGATGGAGTCGAGCACCACCACAACATCGCCGCCCAGCTCCACGATGCGCTTGGCGCGCTCGATGACGAGCTCTGCCACGCGAGTGTGGTTGTCGGCGGGCATATCGAAGGTCGACGCCACAACCTCGCCCTTGATGGAACGCTGCATATCGGTGACCTCTTCGGGGCGCTCGTCGACGAGCAGGCAGATGAGGTGCACCTCGGGGTTGTTAATCGAGATAGACTGGCAGATCTTCTTGAGGATCGTGGTCTTGCCGGCCTTGGGCGGGGACACGATCAGGCCACGCTGACCCTTGCCGATCGGCGACACGATGTCGATGGCGCGACCGGTAATGGAGTCCTTGCCGTGCTCCATGCGCAGCGGCTCGTTGGGATAGACCGGGGTGAGGTCGCCGAACTTGGGACGGTTGCGAATCTGCTCGGGGTCCAGACCGTTGACGGTCGTGATTTTGGCGAGGCCGGCGCGCTTGTCGCCGCCGCGCGAAGGACGCAGCGAGCCCTCGATGACGTCGCCCGTGCGCAGGCGCGCTGAGCGGATGAGGTAGGCGGGCACGAAGGCGTCGTCGTTGGACTTCATGTAGCCATGGGCGTGGATGATGCCGGAGCTGTCCGGGCGAATCTGCAGAATGCCCTTGATGTCGCGGAAGCCCTCTGCCTTCGCGGCGGTGACGTAGATCTCCTCGACGAGCTCGGCTTTCTTCTTGCCGGTCGTCTCGATCTCGAACTCCTTGGCCTTCTCGCGCAGTTCGGCGACCTTCATGGCAGCGAGCTCCTCGCGCGAAAGCGTGGGCTCGGTGGGGGCGGCGTTGCGCTCCTTGTTGCGCTGTTTGCGATCGCGCTGACGGTTGCGACGGTCGTTGTTGCGCTCGTCCTTGCGATCGTTGCGCTCCTCGTTGCGCTTGTGCTGGCGACGGTTGGAACGAGTGCCGTCTTCGCCCTCAGCGGGGGCGGCACCATCGGTTGCGGCGGCGCCGGCATTGGCCGCAGCGGCGTCATTGGCCTCGGCGCCGGAATCAATCTGCGCTTCGGCATCAGTCTGCTGCTCGGACGCCTTGGCCTTAGCGGACTTCTTACGACCGCGCTTGGGCTTCTCGGACGCAGACTGTTCGACGTCTTGGGGCTCGGCGGCATCAGTCGATGCATCGGCGGTCGTCTCGGCGGAATCCTCGGACGCACCCTTCTTGGCAGCCTTGGCCTTGGACGTGCGCTTAGCAGCAGTACGATGGCTGCGACCAGGACGGACGTCGGCGCGCTCGGCATCGGCGGGAGCGGCCTCGGAAGTCGTAGCATCCTGAACGGGTGCATCGACAGCAGTTGCAGACTCGGCGGTCGCCGCAGCATCCCGAGCAGCTGCGGCTGCGGCTGCGGCCTTCTCTGCCTCGACGAAGGCCTTGGGCTTGCGACCGCGACGGTGCGGGCGCAAAGCCGGATCGACAACGGGAACTTCGCTGGCCTCGACAGACGCAGCGTGCTCAGCAGGCGATGCGCCCTCCCCTGCCGTGGAACGGACCGAAGCCTCAGTGAGCTCGGGGGTTACCTGTTCAGCAACCTGCTCGGCCTTAACAGCCGTGCGACGGCGTGTGCGCGTTGCCGGCTTCTCGGTCGGCAGGTCGGCGGCAGGGGTCTCGGTGGCGGCAGGGGTCTCGGGCACAGACGGAGCTGCAAGCTCGGTCAGAGCCGCGGCCTCGCGCTCGGCAGCACGACGGCGGGCGCGCACCACCTGAGCCTCGCTAATCTGCGCCAACGCACGTGCCTGCGCGACCTCATCGGAAATCGACGCCGAGGAGTCAGCTGCAACGGTGCGCTTGGCGCGCGTCGTGCGCGTGGTACGGCGCTTGGGCTTGGTGACCTCCTCGCCGTCAGCGGCAGGCTTGGCCGTGCGGCGCATGCGCTTGGGCTTTGCCGGAGCAGCCTCCTCACCAGTTGCAGGCACGGCCTTCTCAGCCGCTGAAGGCGTAGGCGTCGAAGCAGCCTTAGACGTCTCAGGAGCCGAGGCTTGCGCGGGCGCCGCGACCTGGTCCGACGCAACCGGTGCAGCGGGAGCGGCTTGCGTCGTCGTTATTTCGTTTTCTTGCTGTTGATCAGACACAGTGTTTGCTCAACTTTCTTTTCAAGCCCTGTGATCACATGCTCCCTGCATAAACCTTCAGGGCGGCTAAACAGTCTAGCTCCGTCAAATACCGACGGACATCATTGATCTGTATCGAGATATTTGCGTCATATACGCAGCGTTAGTGTAACACAACCGCCGCCACCTGCAACTTAGTCATTGGGGACGTTCTTAAACGACTAGTCAAAAGGGACACTCCTCCTCAAAAGCGCCTTGAGATGTCGCGCCAGAGGAGTGAAGCCGTGGCACCCGGAATAGCCGCGCCACGAATCGCGCCCATCTACTACGTTTGCCCCCGAGCCCCTGACCATACCCTTGTTTTTTCAAAAACAACGAGTCTGCTACCTGCGGTTTTAATATCGTACTTTTCGGCATGGTTCGGGATATGCGTCCAAACGTAGGAGATGAGCCCAATTCGTGGCGGACGGTATCCCGCCACCCCTCCGCGAGACAAAAATGATCCATTTTCCTCCGTCCCCAAGGGACAATTTTCAAAACTACGCCGGATTACGCGGCCAGAATGCTGCAAGCCAACCATACCCTGCATTTTCAAGAAACAATAAGCCATCTACCTGCGGGTTTACTTTTGCTATTGGCACCATGGTCGCCAGTTAGCGATTCAGTCCCGTAAACCGGTATAGTTGCGATTTGGTAGCATTTCCCAGCAAACCAAATAGTCTCACCAAACGCAAAAAGCCCGACCTCCGCATGGAGATCGGGCTTATAGGGCTCAGCAAAGCCGAACCTACACGGTCAAATGATCCGTAGCTTACATCTGCTCGGGAGCGGAAACGCCAACGAGGGTGAGCACCAGGGCGAGCGTCACGCGGACGGCATCGCAAGCGGCCAGACGGGCGCGCGAAAGCTCGGGGTCGACGGGACGGCCCTCGCTCGGCAGCACCTGACAGGCAGCGTAGAAGCTGTGGAAGTCGCCGGCGAGTTCCTCGGCAAAGTGCGTCAGACGGAACGGGGCGCGGTCGCGAGCGCAGCTGGCGATGAGGTCGGTGAGCTCGTTGAGCTTACGCGAAAGGGCGAGCTCGGTCTGGTCGGTCAGCAGCGAGTAATCGACGTTCTCACCGATGGCCTTGGCGGCAACGGCCTTCATGCCCATCTCGTCAGCCTGCTCGGGCGTAACGTCAGCGGCACGGCGCAGGATGGAGCATACGCGGGCGTGAGCATACTGCACGTAATAGACCGGGTTGGAGTTGTCGCGCTTCTTAACGGCCTCAATATCGAAGTCGACCATCTGGTTGGAGCTCTTGGAGATGAGCGTGTAGCGAGCGGCATCGGAGCCGACCTCGTCGACGAGCTCCTGCAGGGTCACCATGGTGCCCTTACGCTTGGACATACGGACGGGCTTGCCGTTGCGCAGCAGGTTGACGAGCTGGCCCAGCAGAACCTCAAACTTGCCGGGGTAACCCAGAGCGTCGCAGACGCAGCGGACGCGCTCGATGTAGCCGTGGTGGTCGGCACCCCAGATGTCGATGACGTGGTCGACGCGCTGGAACTTATCCCAGTGATAGGCAACGTCGGAGGCGAAGTAGGTGTACTCGCCGTCGGACTTGATCAGGACGCGGTCCTTGTCATCGCCCAGGTCGGTGGAGCGGAACCACAGGGCGCCGTCCTTGGTGTAGAGGTAGCCCATCTTGTCGAGCTTCTCAAAAGCGCGGTCGACGGCGGAGGTGCCGGCGGTCTCGCCCTCGGTGTCCTTCACGTACAGCGAACGCTCGGAGTACCAACGATCGAAGTCGCAGTTGACGGCATGGCAGAGGTCGCGCATGTTGTCGACCATCTTTACGTAGCCGCGCTCGCGGAAGCTCTCCATGCGCTCCTGAGGATCGGCGTCGACCCACTTATCGCCGTCGGTGCGCCAGAACTCAGCAGCCTCGTCGATGATGTAGTCGCCGCCGTAGGAGTCCTTGCCCAGGGTCTCGGCAAAGTTGTCCTGATACGGATGGGTCTCGGGATGCTCGTCGTTCTCGTCGGCGACAAAGGCGTCGCGGTCGGCGATCAAGATCTTGTGAGCCTCGTCGATATCCACGCCCTGCTTGGCGATGATGTCGGCAAGCTGCATATAGCGCGTGCTGATGGAGTTGCCGAAGGTGTTCATCTGAGAGCCGTGGTCGTTGATGTAGAACTCACGCTGGATGTCGTAACCGGCGTGGTCCATGACGCGGCAGAGCGAGTCGCCCAGAGCGGCCCAGCGGCCGTGGCCGATGTGCATGGGGCCGACGGGGTTGGCAGAGACGAACTCGACCTGGGTCTTCAAGCCGCCACCGACGTTGGACTTAGCGAAGTCCATGCCCTTCTCGCGGGCCTCGCCAAAGATGGCATTCTTGACGGCGACGGAGAGGTAGAAGTTGATGAAGCCGGGGCCTGCGATCTCGACCTTCTCGATCGCGGGGTCCTCGGGCATATGGGCAACGACGGCCTCGGCGATCTTGCGCGGGGCACAGTGAGCCAGCTTGGCGGACTTCAGGGCCATGGTGGAGGTCCACTCGCCATGAGAAGTGTCAGCCGGTCGCTCGATGGCGCAATCGTCAAGTTCAAATGCGGAAAGGTCGCCGGCCTCCTGGGCCGCAGCAAGCGCAGCGCGTACCAGCTCTTCAATCTTCTCGGGCATAGGTCCTCCTTGTGTTAAAGCCCCCGAGCTCTTGGTCACTCGTAGGGCAAAAGCCAGAGTTTGTAG
>UROJ01000107.1 GCA_900549335.1 uncultured Collinsella sp. | reverse complement strand
GCTAAACGAGAAGAAGATCAGTGCGAGGGTCGTGAGTCCCGCGATGTTCATAAACAGGCCCAAGAGCAACACGATGGTCCAGGTGTTCTGGGTAAAGTTGACGACCGGCACGAGGGCGGTGCGAACCTTCATCATGGCGTAACCGCTTTGACGCTGGGCGGCATGGCCCGCCTCGTGGCAGGCGACGGCAACGCTTGCGACCGACCCGCCCGAACGGTTGGCATCCGAGAGATACAGGTTATTGTCCTGCGGGTTGTAATGGTCGGTGAGCTCGCCGGCGACACCCTTGATACCCACGGCGTTGCAGCCGTTGGCGTCGAGCATGCGGCGAGCGACCGTGGCGCCCGTGTCGCCGTCCGAGCGAACCTTGGACCAGGTTTTGTACGTCGAGTTGATATAGTTCTGTGCGGCAAGGCCAATCACCGTGCAGACAAGAACAACCAGCAGGTACAGCGGGTCGATGCCAAAGCCGTATCCATAGTAATAAGGCATGCGAATTCCTCCGAATCGAGTTACACGTTGGAGGCATTCTACCCACTCAAGCGACTAGGCTTCCTTACAGCAATTCAATTTTGCCATCTTTGACCGTCAACCCCATGTTGCCCGAGAGCAGATCGTCCAGGCGCGAGCCCACAAGCTCAAAGCGCCAGCCTTCGCGCAAGGGGCTCTGCTCGGGATGCTCAATGTAGTCGGCCAGGTCATCGCGCGAGGCAATGACCGAGGTCGCCACTCCCGAGCGTTCGGCAACCAGGCGGATGAGCGCGTACATGAGATCCGTCACGCTCTCCAACTCCGGAGAGATCTGGCGATGCCCGCGCACCATGAGCGGCAGGCGATCGTGCGGGCAGCTTGCGCCGCGCTTGATGGCCATGAGCGCACCGTCCACGTCGCGCTCCCCCAACTGATCGGTACCGCGAATGCTGCGGAACTCCTCAACGCGCACGGGATTGCGTTTAACGAGCGCAAGCAGCGTGTCGTCGGACATGACCCATTTGCGCGGGATGTTGCGGCGCTCGGCGCGGTCCTCGCGCCAGGCGGCGAGCTCGCGCGCGATACCCAGCTGGTGACGACTGCACGAGTTGATGCGTTTGACCTTGCGGAACGCCTCGTGGCGATCGGCGCGATAGTGCGACTCGTCAGCCAGCGGGCGCAGCTCGTCGAGCACCCAGTCCACGCGGCCCAGCTCGCGCAGGCGGCTCATCATCTCGGTATAGGCCACGATCAGATACTTGACGTCATCGATCGCGTACTCAATCTGCTTATCGGTCAGCGGGCGACGCGACCAGTCGGTCAGTGACTCGGTCTTGGGCAATGAGACGCCGCAAAACGTCTGCACGAGCGCGCCGTAGGAAATCTGCTGACGCTCGCCCAAAAAGGCGGCGGCCACCTGCGTGTCAAAAATCGGACGCGGCAGCACGCCTACGGTATGGAGCATGACCTCCATATCCTGCGAGCAGGCGTGGAAGACCTTGGTCACGCTCTCGTCGGCCATAAGCTCGGCCAGCGGCGATAGGTCGTCGATTACCAGGGGATCGACCGCTACGCTCTCGGCAGGGGTGGCAATCTGAACCAAACACAGACGCGGATGGAACGTGCGCTCGCGCAAAAACTCGGTATCGACGGCAATCGCGTCGAACTCACGGGCGCGCTGGCAAAAGTCGAGTAGAGCCTGATGTGTGGAAATGTACATATCAACCCATCGAATAAGGTTAGGCCCGAAAAACACGGGTAGGATATCGGCATTGCCTTACAACTATACTCGGTTAGTCACAGAACGGGAACGTAAGTATGCGCTGCCTTATCATCCACAACCCGGCATCGGGCCCCAGCTCAGATGAAATCTACGCATTCACGCACGCCCTCGCGCAGGGCGGCGACGAGGTCGTGATGCGTTTTATCGGCGATGGTATGGAACCCGAGGATGCCGTGGCGGACGTGCGCGAATTCGATCGCGTGGTCGTTTCGGGCGGCGACGGCACCGTCTCCAACGTGCTCGACCAGATGCGCGGGTGCGGTGTCCCCACGCTCGTCTTCCCCTCCGGCACGGCCTGCCTGTTCTTCAACAACATTGGCAACGCCCCCGAAGCCGCGGCGCTCGCCAAGGCCTGCCGCGCCGGTCGCACGGTCAAAGTGGACATGGGCGAGCTCTTTTGGCTCGACGAGGACGGCAACGAGAAGCGCCACGGCTTTATCATCATCGCCGGCTCGGGCTTCGACGCCGAGATCATGATGAAGGCCGCCCCCACCAAAAACGACATCGGCGAGATCGCCTACTTCCTCTCCGCGCTCGCCACGCCCAACCCCACGGTGGCGCACTTTACGATTGAGCACGACGGCATTGTCGAGGAGCACGACGGCATTTGCTGCATGGCCGGCAACACCTCGGTCATCCAAAACGACATCAACCTGTTCCCCGACTGCCGCATGAACGATGGCATGGTCGACATTGCGGTCATCGAACCCGTAAAAACTGTGCAGCTTCTACCGACTGTGATCACCGCCGCACTCGACCCCGCCGGCAAGGTACTCGGGCGCCCGCAGTTCAAGATCATCCAGACCAAGGAAGCCAAGATCACCTGCACCCCGTCGCTGGGCATGCAGTTCGATGGCGAGATCATCTCCAGCAACTCAGGCGTCTTTGGTGCCCGCGCACTTCCGCAATGCCTCGACCTCATCGTCGATGAATTCTCACCGCTTGGTAAATAGGAGGACCCCATGAACGACAATCCCCTGATCGGCTTTATTGTCATCGTCTTGGCCATGCTCGTCGGTTACGCCATCAACGTGATTCACCGCCGAAAGAAGTAATTCCACATTGGTCTGATATTCATCCAATTATCGTCTCCCCTGCTGTTTATGCATTTGCCAAACAGCAGGGGATTTTCATTTCAGGCATTCCCAGCTACTTTATTCGGCTACAGTAATTACAGGGCGTCTTTATTAAAGTAAAGCTACAAACTGAGTACAATTAACCGCTCGTCGCATATTTCATCACGCTTATCGAGTAAGTGTCTTTCATAGATGAATATTGTTTCCAGTTCGTTACGCTAATGGGGTGTCTTTATTGGCTGAAGCCCTCTGGCGACAGAGGGCTTTCGCACGCTGGGAGGGAAAATGAGGAAAACTCACCCCGTCAACGCGCTCAAGAAGCTAGGCATAGGCCTCGCCTTTGGAGCTGCAACCATCATGTCCATGCCGACATCTGCGCTCGCCTGCACGCAGATATACATGGGCAAAAACTATACGGCCGACGGCAATACGTACTACGGCCGCGCCGAGGACTTTGGCAAGCGCTATCTTAAGCACTACGGCATCGAACCTGCCCACGAACCTGGCTTTAAGTACAGCTCGATTGAATCTGCTTTTGAATACACTTCGAACAAGCCTACCTATCGTTACAGCTATGTACGCGACCACCCCTCCAACTGGATGGGTCGCACCGACGCCTATTCCGAGGCCGGAATCAACGAGAAGGGCGTCTCCTGCTCTGCCACGCTAAGCACTTCCTATAACGAGGAGGCCGATGCAGCAGACCGCATCGATGAGAAAGTGGGTCTGGGCGAGTACAGTTACGGCAGCATCATCCTGGGCGAGAGCGCCACGGCCCGCGAGGGCGTCGAGCTTCTCGGCAGACTGATCGATGATCAAGGCGTCTGCACCAACGACCAGATCATCATCGCCGACAACAACGAGACCTGGCTGTTCGCCACACTTTCCGCCCATCAGTGGATCGCCATGAAGCTCGCTGACGACGTCGCGTCGCTCAACCCTAATATCGGGAGCCTCAACTACGATGTCGACCTTGATGACCCCGAGAACTGCCTACACTCCGAGGGCATCGAGTCCATGCCCGTGGAGAAGGGCTTCGCCAAATACTCCGCTGACGGCAAATTCGATGTCGCCCAAACGTATGGCGAAAGCCTCGCCGATTCCGGCGTAAACCAGTGGTCCCGCTATGTGCAAGGCCGCGATTATTTTGGTAGTCAGCTGACCGAAGGCACAGATTACGACATTATCACAGTAAAGAAGGATGGAAAACCTGACCAAAAGGGAGCCATGGTCAGCGAAATCCAGCCCCTGTTCTTCAGGCCTGGCAAGTCTGGCTGGAGCACCTTTGAGCTGATTCGTGCCTTTGGCAACCGCGGCGAGAACGTCCCTGGCCTCAACGCGAACACTGATGGTGTTTATTGCATCGGCAGCGAGCGCAACACCGAGATCAACCTCTTCCAGATTCGTCGCGGGTATGACCCCGAAGTCGCTACCATCCAGTGGGAAATGCTCTCCCGCGCCGCGTACTCCGTCGCCATCCCGTTGTACTCCGCTCTGATAACTGAGGTCAGCCCGTACTTCAGCGATCAGACCGTCTCCTTCGATCACTGCAACCAGACTGACGTCGTGTACAACGAGGAGCCCGAGAACTCAATCAACTACGTCCTCATGGACATCAGCTCGCTCTGCTTCGAGAACCCTGACACCCTTGGTGTCAGCGTCCGTGCCTACCTCGATGCGCTCCAGAACGAGCTTATCGAGCAGAACAAGGAAGTTGACGCCGCCATGCTGGCCGAGACGACCACCGAGGGCCGCACCGCCCTGGCCAACAAGGCCGGCAAGGCTGCTACCGAGAACACCTACAAGAAGTGCAAGGCACTGCTCCAGGAGATGCGCGCCTATCAGAAGGCCGAAAACTTCGACCAGCCCTTTACCCCAAGCGACCTGAACACCGAGACCAACGGCCTCAAGGTGTCCATCACCTACGCCAAGGATGCTCTTGCCACCGATCCGGTCACCCCGGATCAGCCCGGCACTCCTGAGCAGCCTGGCACTCCCGAGCAGCCCGCTAAGCCCGAGCAGCCCGCTAAGCCCGAGCAGCCGGCCGCCAAGCCTGAGAAGCCTGGCAAGTCCGACACCACGACCACGGTAACCACTAACAAGACGAACACCAAGGGCGGCCTGCCCACCACTGGCGATCGTTTTGATGGCCGCATGGTGGCCGCATTCGCCATCGCTGGCGTTGCCGTCATCTCCGCGGGCGGTTACTTCCTCTACCGTCGCAATAAGGAGTAACGTCCTAGCTGTGCGGGCGAGGCAGCAATGGCAGCCTCGCCCGCTCAGCCCGCTCTTTTGACCGGCGGGAAACCCGCCTGAAATCTTTTCAAAAAAGATTTCCCCGCACACACTTTGCTGTGTTATAGTGCAGCGCAACAGCAACTAGGTGCGACCGCGCCATGGCATCACGAAAGGAGCCACCGACATGAAGAACACGATGAAGTCTCTCAACAACTGGTGGTGGCGTGATGCGAATACGATCGGTCGACAGTGAGTCCCTCACGCCTGTTTTTGCGCTCTAGGTGATTGGAAGGCCTCCGGTTTCGACCGGGGGCCTTTTTCTATCTCGAGCCCGATCGCATTCGCATCACGCGCCTCCGCTTTTCTCTTGCACTCCCATTCCAAAAGGATTTTCACCATGTCTCAGAACACCACCGCCACCCAGCCCCGCACCGTCCAGACCGCCGACCGTGGCAAACTCGATGTCCGCGCCCTCGTC